>CAMTOK010000099.1 GCA_947074115.1 uncultured Erysipelotrichaceae bacterium
CATGTTTTGTTTCAGCTTCATTATCAGAAACACAGGGATTAACATATATAGAAGCAATGGCCTCAGGTATACCGGTCATCGCAAGACGTGATAAAAATTTAGAAGATGTTATACAAGATCAAGTGAATGGATTCTTCTTTGAAACAAATGAAGAACTTATTGAATTATTTAAAAATATTTCAACTTATGATTTAAAAACTGTCTGTAAAAATGCAATGGATAATGCTGATCAGTATGGAAGTGAAAAGTTCTATTCACGCATTATGAATGTCTATAATAAAGTTTTGTCAGATCACTTATATTGTTATAAAGTTGTGAGTATATCATTAGATAAAAAGAATATGTATCAAGTTGCATTTGGATATGATAATCATCAAGTGATTTTGAATCTATCTAAACAAGTAGTTGAGCGTTATGGCTTAACAGTTGGACAAAAAGTAGATCGTGAAGAACTTGATGCATTAAAAGATCAAGAACAAGTTTCACTTGCTTATCAACAAGCATTAAAGTATTTAACATTTAAAGACTATACTTACGTTGGTATGCAAAAAAGGTTAATGGATAAAGGTAAATTTGATGAAATTCAAATTGATATGGTTATGGATATTTTAGTACAAAAAGGATTGATTGACGATGCTGAATATACAAAATCATATTTTGAAAAAAGACTTCGATTTGGTGAAGGAGTAAATAAAATTGTTCATTCATTAAAGAAATTAGGTATCGCAGAAAGTATAATTGAAGATTACTTAGTTGAATATAAACCAGAATTAGAGTATGATAAGGCAGTAGAGATTATAAATAAATATTACACAGAAAATACATCGAAACCTCAATACGCTTTAATTCAGTTTATTAAAGGTAAGTTGTTTAATAAAGGGTTCTCTTCTGAAATTATTGATCAAGCTATTAATGATTTCAATTTTGATATGCCAAAAGAACATACGTTAAAATTATTAGAAAAAGAATATGAACGTGTGTATAGACGCTATCGTACTCGATATGATTCAAGACTATTAAAGAGTAAAGTGATTACCTTCTTAGTTCAAAAAGGTTATGAGTATGACGATGTTATTGAAACTGTAATGAAGCTTTGGGAGGATCCAGATGATCAAGATTAAAGATATGAAAACAGGTGATGACAACGTAGAATTTATTGCGATGATCATTACTGTTAATGCTGGTAAAACAAAAGGTGCAAATAAATCTAATTATTTAAATATTGTTTTACAAGATGATACAGGACGTATAAACGCTAAATTGTGGAATGCATCTAGCGAACATATGGAAGGTTTAAAAGATGGTGCAGTGATTACAGGTGTTGGTGATATCATTACTTATAATAAAGCACCACAAATGAATATAAGTAAAATAGAGAATATTTCTTATCAAGAAGCAATGCAAATTCAGTTCTTAGGAAAAGCACCACAAGAAACTGATGATATGGTTGAAGAATTATACTCATATATTAATAAAATTACAAATACTAAAATCTTTAGTATCATTACTAAAATCATGGATACAACACTAGATAAATTTAAGGTATATCCAGCAGCAAGTAAAAACCACCATGAATTTGTTTCAGGGTTGATTTATCATACATTATCAATGTTAAGAATAGCTGAATCATTAATCAAACAATATCCGCAATTAAATGCTGATTTGGTTTATGCTGGAGTTATTTTACATGATATAGGGAAGACTGAAGAACTTAGTGGACCTGTTGTACCAAGTTATACAATAGAAGGTAAATTGTTAGGACATATTTCTATTGCACAGAGCATGGTAGCAGATGTCGCAAAACAACTCTATATTGAGGGTGAAGAAGTTATCTTACTTCAACATTTAATCCTTTCTCATCATGGGAAACAGGAATATGGATCACCAGTGATTCCTCTTATTAGAGAAGCAGAAATTGTTCATTTTATTGATAATATTGATGCGAGAATGAATATGTTTGATAAAGCATTAGAAAATGTTGAAAATGGTGAATTCTCAACTAGAGTATTCTCATTAGAAAATAGGGCTATTTATAAACCAAAAATGTATAATCAAGATTAGAGGGGAAACTCTCTTTTTTTTATTTTATTTGTGACCAAAGCCAATAATCAATCGTGTTTATAGTGAGGAGGTTCAAATGGACGCGTCAAAATACAGAACCCCCAGCATAGAAGAATTGTACAGCTTCTATGCGGATATGCTTTATCGACTTGCTTATTCTCATGTCCTGAATAAAGAGGATGCCGAGGATATAATTGCTGAAGTGTTTTTAAAAGTAGTCAAGAAGAAACAAAACTTTAATGATCAAAATCATGAAAAAGCATGGTTAATAAGAGTAACAATTAACACGTGTCATGACTTTATAAGAAGAAAGAAGTTAAGAGTATTCATTCAATTGGATACAATTGAAGACATACCAGATGAAGAACAAACATCAAAAGATATACTTGAACACGTCTTTCAATTAGATAAAAAGTATAAATCTTGTGTATTGTTATATTACTTTGAAGATTTTAGTGTATCAGAGATTTCAAAAACTCTTTTAATTTCAGAATCAGCTGTTAAGATGCGATTAAAGCGAGGAAGAGAACAACTCAAAATGATGATAGGGAGGGAAGAAAATGTTTAATAAAGAAACAATCAATAGGTATAAAGAAATCAAGCCAGATGAATCCTTAAGAAGGAGAGTTTTAGAGCAGAGTGTTACTCATAAGAGACAAAACTATACGTATAAAGTATCATTCTTAGCTCTCTGTTGTCTCCTGCTATTCTTTGTTGTCAGCAATAATGCAAAACCAGAATTAGTTATGGATCATCAGGTTGTCAATGAACAAAGTCGAATGATTGTTGAATATAATGCCTCACCAACAAGAGAGGTCAATGAAGACGAAGAACAATTCTACCAAATTCCCCTTAAAATTGTTAATGGAAAGGAATTATATTTAGAAGTCAATTCGGGAAGATTATTACTTCCTTCTGGTATTGAATATCTTTCTAACGAACCACTCCATTCAAATGTTGAGTTGTTCTGGGTCATAGAGGATATGACAAATCATCAGTATATATTAACAATGAAAGATCGATTCTTTCAGAGTTCTTATATAATGATTTACGACAAGGAAAATTTGTCTTGGACAATACAAAAAATGAAATGAGGAAATAGAAATGAAAAAATTATTAACTTTATCAATTGCATTAGTACTAAGTTTAACTTTAGTTGGATGTGGAAACAACCAAACAACACAAGGCGGTAAAGGACCTGAGGGGTCATTAGAAGAAATTCTAGATAAGATTTATGAAACAAAAAAACCTGAATTTATGATAGGGAGTATTCCAGTTGATTTAACTGATGAATTATCAACAAAATCATTTACAGGTTTAGATAATACAGATCTTATTGATGAAGCATTAGCGAGTGAATCAATGATGGGTTCTCAAGCATACTCACTTGTTTTAGCACGTGTAAAAGATGCATCAAAAATGAATGAAGTCGCTAACGCTATGAAAGATGGAATTGACCAAAGAAAATGGATCTGTGTAGAAGCAGATAACTTACGCGTTGTTGGTGCTGGTGATGTTGTTATGTTAATTATGGTTTCAACTGAATTATCAGATACGATTACAGTAGATCAAATCGTTGATTCATTCACTACATTATGCGGTGGAAGTTTAAGTGTAGATTTAAAATAAAAAGGTCTCCAATGACCAAAGAAAAGATAATGAGGTGATTTATGTTATTTTCTAGTATTACATTCTTATATTATTTTTTACCTATAGTGATTATTTTATATTTAATAGTGCCTTTTCGTTTTAAGAATTTAATCCTTTTAACATCAAGCCTTATTTTCTATGCTTGGGGTGAACCGAAATACGTTTTTTTGATGATGATGTCAATCATTCTCGGGTATATATATGGACTCTGTATAGAAAGAACAAGGGGCACTCATCAATCCCTATTATGGATGATCATCTCATGTTTAACAAGTTTAGGTTTGTTATGTTATTTTAAATATTATGACTTTGTCATCTTAAATATCAATACACTGCTCGATACAAATCTCACATTACAAAACATCATATTACCTATTGGAATTAGCTTTTTTACCTTTCAAATTTTATCTTATACAATAGATGTTTATAAAGGACGTGTTAAGGCCCAAAGGAATTTAATCTCCTTTGGGGCTTATGTTTCCATGTTTCCCCAACTTATTGCAGGACCAATAGTTCGTTATGTCGATGTTTCAAAAGAATTAGAAAAACGTGAAATAAACCATTATAAAATTTATAGAGGATTAAGACGTTTTATTATGGGTCTTTCTAAAAAAGTTTTAATAGCGAATACTTTAGGTGAATTAACACAAATCATGAGAGGAACAGATGCACCTTCAGTTCTCTTTTATTGGATGTACGCCATAGCGTTTACGCTACATATCTACTTCGATTTTTCAGGATATAGTGATATGGCCATCGGTTTAGGTGAAGTATTTGGGTTTTATTTCCCTGAGAACTTTAGGTATCCTTATGTCTCTAAAAGTATCACAGAATTTTGGAGACGTTGGCATATATCTCTAGGAACTTGGTTTAGAGATTATGTTTATATACCCCTAGGTGGCAATAGAGTTGATGCACCAAGATTCATTTTGAACATTATGATTGTTTGGATGTTAACAGGATTATGGCATGGAGCAGCTTGGAATTTCATCATTTGGGGTCTTCTCTTTGGTGTTATATTGCTTATTGAAAAGTTTGGCTTTAATAAAGTCTTAGAACGATTACCAGCACTATTTAGACATCTCTATGTTTTATTTATAGTTATAATCAGTTTTGTTATCTTTAATGCGGATACGCTCAACCAAGCAGTTAATGATTTGATCTCTCTCTTAGGTTTAACATCTATTCCTTTAACATCAGTGACAAGTCTTTACTATTTAAGAAGTTATGCAATCATATTTATTATTGCCGCTATTGGAGCACTTCCATTTATGAAGAATTTTTATAAAAAATTAGAAGGGACAAGAACAATACAAGTTTTAGAACCCCTCGTTCTTATACTTTTATTGTTTATAGTCACAAGTTATCTTGTTGATGGATCTTACAATCCGTTTTTATACTTTAGATTTTAGGAGATCTTTATGAATAAAAAATATCATACAACATCATTAATTATCATTGTAACAGTATGGATGATCATTTCTATTCTCTGTTGGATAAGCCCTACAAAAGATGCCTCTACAAGTGAGAGAAGACCTTTAAAACAAAAGCCAACATTTCAATTAGAGAGTTCATTAAATGGAACGTTTATGGAGAACTTTGAATCAGCATCA
>CAMTOK010000100.1 GCA_947074115.1 uncultured Erysipelotrichaceae bacterium
TTGTAAAGGTAGGGGAAGAATATGTTACTTCATAAAATAGAAAATACTCATTTCTCATCTAGTGAAAGTGTGATTATTGAATATATATTAGAACATGTTTATGATTTAGAAACATTAACTATACAGGAATTAGCTGATAAGACACATACGAGTGCACCGTTATTTATAAGACTTTCTAAAAAGTTAGGGTATGATGGTTGGATAGATTTTAAGAAAGATTTCATTAAAGAGATAGAATACCTTAATCATGAAACAGATATTGATGCAAGTATCCCGTTTACTATAAATGACGATATTATGAAGATATCAAATCATTTACTACAATTAGAATATGAAACATTAAAAGAAACTCATGAATTATTGAATCATGATGATTTACAAACTGCATTAAGATTACTTAGACAATCAAAAGTCATTGAATTATATGGAAGTGGAATGAATTATCTTCTCGCAAAAGAGTTTGCTCTTCAACTTTTTTATTTAGGAAAACATACTCTTATAAGTCAAACCCCTAATGATGAATGTACATTAGCGGCGATGAGCGATGAGAGCCACTGTGCAATCTTAATTTCATATTCAGGGGAAACAAAAATGATCAAGGATGTTTTAACAATCCTCAAAAGAAAAGGTGTTAAGACGATTGGGATCACGTGTTTAGCTGATAACACTTTATCACAAGGTGTGGATATTTGTTTACGCTTATCATCTAAAGAAATGTTAAGGACAAAGATTGGTATGTTCTCTTCAACTTCATCATTACAATATCTTTTAAATATTCTTTATGCTGGTATTTTTTCATTTGATTATGAAAAGAACTTAAACTATAAAATTCATTTATCACAACAATCAGATCAAAGAATATCAGGTTTTAAATATATAGATGAAAATAATGGTAATAAAAAATTGTAATTTATGAGAAAATATTATATAATCAACATCGTGAATAAAAAGGAGGGTAGTAGTCTTCACAAATCCTAATTTAGAGATAAAATAAACTCTAGGAGCGAGAAACTCCAGACAATTGATCGAAGTTCTGAAATATGAATAGGCAACGGACAGCTGGATCAAATGCCGAATTAGCGACAAGTGACCTTGTTGAGAGTTTAAGAAACTCATTTATAAGAGGGAAACCTTAAAATTGTACACGAGAGTGTATGGTACTTGTAAAAATCAATAAGAGTAGTAAAAGTAATGATTTACTATATAGACTCAAATACCCAAAATTGAATAAATAAAAGATAACAATCATAATAAATAAAACAAGACTTGGATGATTAGACAAGTACAAACATTTTTTTATGAAGGGGATTTTTTAATATGAAAAAAATATTTGTATATGTTTTAGCGTTAAGCTTACTTGTAGGGTGTTCAAGAACACAATCAGGGAATTACACTGATGAAATGAAAATGGAATATAAGGTGAATTTAGATGAGTATGGTGCCAATTCAGTAGAACGTGATGGTGACCATAAAGACAGTCCTTATTTTAAAAGTTTAGATGTTTATAATATGACATCAACTGATACGTTAACAATTCTACCTAAATTTAAAACTTATCAACAAACATCAGAATGGAGTTGTGGTGTTGTTGCGGCTATGATGGTATTAGACTATTATAATAAGTTAGGAGATTATAATGAAGAATCATTGGCGGCTTTAAGAACGAATGGTATGAATCCAGAAGCAACAACATTAGAATCAATTGTTAAAATCTTTAATGATGTCGGTGGTTTTGAAGTAGAAAGCACCTATGATTATGACCAAGATACACTTTGGGAGAATATATCAATGGATATGGTTGTTGATTACTTAAAAAGAGGTATTCCTGTGATCGTCGCATGGAACGATTGGGGAGGACATTGGCAAGTGATCATCGGATATGATGATATGGGAACAGAAACAATGCAAGATGATGTGATTATTGTTGCTGATTCATATGATACAACAGATCATAATCAAGATGGATATGGTTTTATTCCTGCTGAAAGATTCTATTACAATTGGACTATGTATGATTTCTTTGAAGATTATAATGTTCAAGAAAGAGATTTATTATTTGCAGCAGTTTATCCTAAATAAATAACCAAAAAGAGCTTAGATACTAAGCTCTTTTCATCTATAATAAACCATTTTCTTTTAATAAACTCATGCCTTATTTTTTTATTGATAAACGTCTATTAAAAGAAGATGGGAATTGGATGGATTCTCATCTTAATAGCTCATATGCCATCTTACGACTAAACAATAAAAATAAAACTACATTACTATATGTCAATAATCCCAAAATGGGATTCTTTTTTTATTTCATTTATATTTGAGTTTAACTGTCTCGATTTCCTTTACCATTTATTCATAAAATATAATAAATAACCATGAATAGTGATAAAAAGGAGGGAAAGAAATGAAGAAAAAAATCATATTAGTTATGGTGTTATGTTTATTTATTGGATTGATCACTAGTGCTATTTTTATTGTTAAATCATTAATTGATATCAATAATGATCTTAATTTAAATGATCATGTCAAAGTTGCAACTGAAACAACAATAGATATAAATAATGGTGTTTATCAATTATTAGAATTTGATAACGAACTCGAGAGTCAACTCGCAAAACAGGGATTAATAGATGCTCCATCATCATTAGTATTAACTAATGATGATGGGGATGTCATTTGGTCCCAAGATGCTTATGATTTTATTGATAATTACATGGAGGCTTCTGGAACAGTCAATCCAAGTCTTTTTATGAATACAAAGAATAATCATCAATACGGTTTATTTAAAGTGATGGATGGAATCTATCAGGTAAGAGGTTATGATTTATCTAACTTAACTTTAATTGAAAGTGAAAATGGTTGGATAGTTTTTGATTGTTGTATGAGTGTAGAATGTTCAAAGGCAGCGATGCAACTTGTTCATAAGAATTTAGGAGAAAGACCTATTGTCGCTATTGTCATTTCACATTCGCATGTTGATCATTTTGGAGGAATCAAAGGATTGATCAATGAAGATGATGTTGCTGATAGGACAAAGACATTAGAAGAACAATTAAAGAGTGGAAAGGTACCTATTATTGTCCCTAGTGGTTTTGAAGAACACGCAGTGAGTGAAAATGTGTATGCAGGAACTGCCATGTCTAGGAGAGCTCAATTACAATACGGTGTCTATTTATCTCCTTCAATGACAGGAAACTTAGGTATAGGTTTAGGGATGCAACAATCAGTTGGGACGATTTCTTATATAAGTCCAACAGTCAATATTTATGAAACAGGAGAAACATATATAATTGATGGTGTAAAAATGGAGTTTCAAATGACACCAGGTTCTGAGGCACCAAGTGAAATGAATACGTGGTTCCCTGAATTGAATGCACTTTGGATGGCTGAAAATTGTACATCAACAATGCATAACTTGTATACTTTAAGAGGTGCAGAAATAAGAGATGGAACATTATGGTCACGATATATATGTGAATCAATAACACGTTATGGAAAAGATGTTGAAGTTGTTTTTCAATCACACAACTGGCCTCATTATGGCAATCAACTTATAAGAGAATACTTAGAAAATACTGCCGCAATGTATAAGTATATAAATGATCAAACATTGACTTATATAAATCAAGGTTATACGAGTGATGAAATAAGCAATATGATGACACTCCCATATAACTTAGAAAGAAATTGGTACACAAGACAATACTATGGCACTCTGAGTCATAATGCAAAAGCGGTTTATCAAAAATATATGGGTTGGTACGATGGGAACCCCGTTAACTTAAATCCCCTTACCCCTGAGGAAAGCGCAAGAAAATGGGTTCAATATATGAATCTTGGTAGTGTTAAAAAAGTTTTGAAACAAGCAAAGAAAGACTTTGACCAAGGTGAATATCAATGGGTTGCTGAAATCACGAATACAATTATTTTTGATAATCCTAATCATGCAGATGCCAGATTGTTATGTGCTGATGCATTAGAACAATTAGGATATCAATGTGAATCAGGAACATGGCGTAATTCATATTTAACTGCAGCGAAAGAGTTAAGAGAAGGTAATCTTTTTGGTAAAGCAACTCTAGCTGAGTATGGGAATGATATTCAATTAAATATGAGTGCAATAAATATATTTGATTTTATAGGTATCCTCGTCAATAAAACAGAACTTGCAGAGTATGACTTTAAATGGAATGTCAAGCTTGTTGATACACAAGAGAAACTTACTGTTCAATTTAAATACGGTGCCGTTCTGATCTATCAAGATACAGAGGATGAACAAGCAGAATTATCAATCACATGTACTAAAAATGCATTATTCTTTATCCTAGTGAATCAACCTGATTTATTAGAAAAACATGCGATTGTTGAAGGCAACCAAACAACATTAGAACTCATCATGTCACTTCTTAATGAATTTGACTTTGAACAAGGTGAAGGTTTTAATATTGTTGTTCCATGAATGAAGAAAAGCGTTGTCGCTTTTCTTCATTGATTTCATTAATATAAGACAATCATTTTCTTTTGAATAGAGACAACAGTTATTTCATCTTCTATTTGTTATAATAAAACAAATAAAGGAGAAGACTATGTTACATTATTTACCTGGATGTGATGTAAAAAAGAATCACAAAGAAGCGTGTTTACGTGTAGAATCATATATGCAATCTCATCAAAGTCTTATTGATCAGTGTTGTCGAGTGACTCATCAATTTCTAAAAGACAATGAGACAATAGTCAATAACTGTACTATGTGTGATATCATACTTAGAGAAAGTCACCCAACAAGTGATGTTTTAAGTTTATATGAATATATACTGAGTGATCAACATTTTCCATTTGTGGATCATCATGGTGAACACATTACAATCCAAGATTGTTTTAGAACAAGGGAAAACACATCACTACAAAATGCAGTAAGAGAATGTCTAAAAAGAATGAATTTTACTATTGTTGAATTAGATGACAATAGAGATCAATCAAAGTATTGTGGTGTCTGGTTAAACAATGAACCATCAAAGGAGTGTATAAGGGTTGCTCCTAATACATTTAAAAACATTATTGATTATCATCTTGTTCTTCTTCCTTATGAAGAACAAGTCAAAAGAATGAAAGAAAATCTAAAACGTTACAAGACAAAGACTATTGTTGTGTACTGCAATGGATGTGAAAAAGGAATAAAACTTGGTGGAGGTCAACCATTGCACATGATTGAATTGATCGCTAAAGGATTATAAAAAAAGAAACTCACTTTATCTAAGTGAGTTTTTCTATATACCTTTTGTTAAAAATAATGAT
>CAMTOK010000101.1 GCA_947074115.1 uncultured Erysipelotrichaceae bacterium
ACAATGTTAACAAAAGGTAAAGTTGCATTCCCATTATCAACTGCATGGTACAATGCTTCATTCTTCGTAGCAAATGGTGGAACACTATTTGGAGAAAGCGGAGTTGATGCAAGTGCAGGTATTGATTTTGGTGGAGATAAAGGTTATGCAGTAGGTCAATACTTAGTTGACTTAGTTGCTAATAAAAACTTCTCTGATGATGCTGGAGGAAGTGGTATTGCTGGATTAAGAGATGGATCAGTTAATGCATTCTTCTCAGGGTCTTGGTCTTATAGTGAAGTTAAAGAAGCATTAGGAGAAAACTTCGGTGCTGCTCAATTACCAACAATCACTATTGATGGTGAAGCAAAACAATTAAAATCATTTGCTGGTTCAAAAGCTATCGGTGTTAATCCAAATACTGAAAACGCTGAAATTGCTGTTGCTTTAGCTAGATATTTAGGTGGAGCTGATGCTCAAA
The DNA here is from genome assembly GCA_947074115.1 of uncultured Erysipelotrichaceae bacterium. Lineage (GTDB taxonomy): Bacteria > Bacillota_I > Bacilli_A > Erysipelotrichales > Coprobacillaceae > CAMTOK01. The sequence goes on from CAMTOK010000101.1 coordinate 461, forward strand.
AAGCTCATTACGAAATGAGAGATATCATTCCATGTAACACTGCTTTATTAGAAGATGAAACTATTGCTAGTGATCCTTTAATTAAAGCTCAAAATGATACAATTGCAAATACTTCAATCATTCAATCTTCAATTGCTGAAATGGGACAATTCTGGGGTCCAGCTGAAACATTTGGTAAAGCAGTTGTTGGAAAACAAGTGACAAGTGCAAATGTAAAAGCTCAAATTGATGATTATGTTAATGGGTTAAATACAGCTCAATAAAATGTCATAAGTCTCAGGGTTGCGTTCTCCTTGAGACTTTTATAAAAAGAGGAGGATTCTATGAAAAAGTTATTTAAGAAAAAGAAAAGTCTTTATGATACTCCCTATACATTTCAAGAAGCAGTCATAAATGGTGATAAGTGGACAAAAGCAAATTTTGTAATCATGGGTATTGGTAACTTAGTACACAAACAAATTGTAAAAGGTTTATTGTTCTTATTTAGCCAGCTTGCATTTATATTCTTTATGATCATGTATGGTTTTAATTGTCTTGTTATGCTTCCTTCACTTGGAACTTTAGAACAAGGTGAAGTCTGGAATGAAGCAAAAGGAATTTATGAATATACGCAAGGTGATCAGTCATTATTAATCTTACTATTTGGAGTAGCGACAATATTCCTATTTGTTGGATTTATAATGATGTGGAGATCAAGTATTAAGAGTGCATATAAAGCACAATGTTTAGCGTATGAGGGGAAACACATCAATTCGATTGTTGATGATATAAAGGATCTTTTTGATAAAGATCTTCACAAATTATTATTAACAGGTCCTGTATTAGGTATTTTAATATTTAATATTCTGCCATTAATATTTATGATTTCAATGGCCTTTACAAATTACAGTATAATAGATAAACATCTTGTCTTATTTGATTGGGTAGGGCTTGATAACTTTGTTAAGGTTTTGAATTTTAATGATACAATTGGTCAACAGTTCTGGGGAGTTCTTTCTTGGACGATCATTTGGGCTATTTTTGCGACGTTCTTAAATTATATATTTGGGATGTTACTCGCTATTGTTATTAATAGAAAAGAAACAAAAGGGAAAGCCTTTTGGAGATTCTGTTTTATATTAAGTATTGCAGTACCACAATTCGTATCATTGTTAATTATGAGAACAATGTTACAACCAAATGGTGCAATCAATGTCTTATTAATGAATGCTGGTTTAATTACTGATCCATTACCGTTCTTTGGGAATGTATTGTGGGCAAGGGTAACTGTTATTGTGATTAACTTATGGGTTGGTATCCCATACACAATGTTACAAGTCACAGGAATCCTTCAAAATATTCCTGGTGAACTGTATGAATCAGCAAAAGTTGATGGTGCTAATGCGTTTGTGACTTTCTTTAAAATCACACTCCCATACATGCTATTTGTAACAACACCTTACCTCATCACAACATTTACTGCAAATATCAATAACTTCAATGTTATTTATCTTTTGAGTAATGGGGATCCAACACCGGTAGGGGCGACTGCAGGGAAAACAGACTTATTGGTAACTTGGTTATATAAATTGACTGTAGATAAACAATATTATAACTTAGGAGCTGTCATTGGAATTATGACGTTTGTCGTTCTAGCAATTGTGTCCCTTGTTACTTATAGAAATACGGGATCATATAAAAATGAGGAGGGATTCATGTAATGGCTAATAAAGTGAAATCATATAAACAAAAAAGATTAACCACTAATATTATCGTTCATGTTTTCTTAGCTATTCTGGCGATTGTGTGGTTAGTACCGATATTCTGGGTTATTCTTACAAGTTTCAGGGCAGAACCAGGTTCTTATGTGAGTTCTTTCTTCCCGAAATCTTATACTATCAATAACTATATACGTCTGTTTACTGAAACCAATGTATTGAATTTCCCTAGAATGTTTATGAATACGTTAATTATTGCAATATTCTCATGTGTCATTAGTTGTTTCTTTGTCTTATCAGTTGCTTACTGTATGAGTAGACTAAGATTTAAGATAAGAAAAACATATATGAACATCGCAATGATCTTAGGATTATTCCCTGGGTTTATGGCAATGATTGCAGTTTATTATATTTTAAAGGTTGTGGGCTTATCCGAAGGGGCTATGATTCGAGTCGCATTAATTCTGGTGTATAGTGCCAGCAGCGGACTTGGTTTCTATATCGCAAAGGGATTCTTTGATACAATTCCTAAAGCACTCGATGAAGCAGCCTATATTGATGGAGCTACAAAATGGCAAGTGTTTACAAAAATCACTATACCTTTATCTAAACCAATCATCGTTTATACTGTTTTAACAGCGTTCTTAGCGCCATGGTTGGATTTCATTTTCGCAAAAGTCATTTGTCGTGCAAGTTCTCAATACTATACGGTAGCGATTGGATTGTGGAATATGCTTGATGTTAGGTATATTGATCAATGGTATACACGATTTGCTGCAGGTGCTGTTTGCGTTTCTATTCCAATTGCGATATTATTTGTATATATGCAAAAATTCTATGCAGATGGAATGTCAGGAGCGGTAAAGGGATAATGAAAAAAATACTATTAGGAATAATTTGGGTAAGTTTATTAGTAGGATGTCAGAAAGAGCCAATAAATGGCTCTTTTAATGGTTTGTCTGATGGTGATGCCAGCACAACACCATATGGACGCTATAGCGAAACGGTTGAGTATACGCTTGCGAATCTAACGAGTAGTAATAATTCGAATATGCCATCAGGGGATACATATGAGAATAATGCCTACACAAGGTATTTGTTGGAGAAACTCAATGTACAAAATATTGATATTTTACAACAGGAAGAAACACAGTATTCTAACTCGATAAAAATGATCATATCAAAAGGAAATCTCCCTGATGTTATGATAGTGAATTCATATGAAGATTTGGAATATCTTGTAGAGCAAGATCTTATAGCTGATTTAACATCAGCATATGAACAATGTGCTTCAGACAAAATAAAAGATATATATAATAGTTATGGACCAAGTATAATCGATAATGTTACTTTTGACGGTAAAATTTATGCTTTACCAGAAACAAATATAAGTGATGGACCGAATATGTTTTGGGTGAGACAAGATTGGCTAGATGCACTCGGTATTGATGAACCTAAGACATTAGATGATGTTGAAAATATTGTACAGGCTTTTATTACAAAAGACCCAGGGGGTAATGGAGAAGGAGAAACATTAGGATTAATGGTTGACCCTGCTATTACAGGTGAATCTGGATATAGTAGTGAATACCTACTTGATTTGGTATTTGCATGCTATGATGCATATCCAAAACAATGGATTGAAAAAGACGGGAATATTATATATGGCTCAGTAGATTCAAATGTCAAAGCTGCGTTATCACGCATTCAATCAATGTATAAAAATAAAACGATTGATCCTGATTTTTTAATTAGATCAACCAAAAATATAGTCTCAACAATTATTGAAGGAAAATGCGGAAGTTTTTTTGGTCCTTGGTGGGCACCGAACAACCCTTTGGTTGATGCAATAAAAACAGATCCAAATGCAGTATGGAAACCATACATGATTGAAACATCTGGTGATGGGACGACAAGTTACCATAGTCAAAATCCTTCAAGCAAATTTGTTGTTGTGAGAAAAGGATTTGAACATCCTGAGATTGTCTTCAAAATAATTAGTGTCATTTTTGATTACTTACGTTTCGAAAATACAACAGTTGAAGAAATTAATGAATATTTTAGATTGAATGTAGATCCAACTGCGAGACCGATATCTATCAATGTCGACTATAACCAAGCATTATTAATTAGCTATGAATCAATATCTGATATCTTAACTGGTAATAAAGCATTAGAAGAAGGAATGGCGTTAGATCAATCCTACGCGCTTGCATGCATGGATTACTTGGCTAATCCAACTACAGCGTCAGTTGAAGACTGGGCAGCTTATTCATCCCGAGTCGAGGCTTTATCTAAACAGTCTCAATCAAAACTTGATAAGGTAGAATCATTATTCTTTGGCGTAACGACGACAATGAAAACTGAATGGTGGAGATTAGAGTCTTTAGAAAGTGAAACGTTCCTCAAAATCATTAGTTTAGAGGAATCGATTAATCATTTTGATGATTTTGTGAAGAATTGGTATGATGAAGGTGGAGAAAAAATAACAAAAGAGGTCACAGAAATAGTGAATAAGAAAAGGGAATAACACTTCTTATAGAGTGTTATTCCCTTTATTGTGCCTTTAATGTTATCAATAAGATTTCATTAGGTGTAAGTATTTTATATGGGAAATTTGATTTACCCGTAACACCATTGCTGATCAGCAACAGAGAATCTTGTACCGTATATTGTCCGTGTACATATGTTTCATACCCAGTATCTTTTAATAGTCCACCGATATAAGGTATGTATATAGTTCCACCTAAGCTATCCCCTGATAATTGTAAATCAACATAATTTTGATTTTTAATAAAGGAATCAGGTTCATGTGTTAGAGAAAGAACAAAAGAGTTACGACTTGGAACAAGTGATGATATGTCTCCATTGAAATCACTTGCTACTAAAGTAAATGATGAATTTTTATAATATATTTGCCTTGAAGTATTAGATAAAACCTCGACACCAGCATTTAAATAGAGTTGTTGTAATTCTGTTGAATTGCCTTTATCTTTTGTTCCTAATATAGCGAATTTACCGTACTCAACATAAATATCTTTTAATATTTTTGAGATTTCTGAACTTGAAAAGATATCGCCTTCAAATAAATTTCCTCCAAAGATCAACATATCAAACTTTTGATTGTTAAGAT
>CAMTOK010000102.1 GCA_947074115.1 uncultured Erysipelotrichaceae bacterium
GAAGAAATCGCTATTAAGACATGTGAAATATGTGCAAAAGCACTAAATGTAGAACCACAAGATATTATTATTGCTTCTACAGGTGTTATCGGACAACCATTAAGCATTCAACCATTTGAAGATAATATGGATCAACTCGTTGAAGCTTTAAATGATAATGGAAGTCAAGCTGCGTGCGAGGGGATTATGACAACTGATACAGTTATCAAAGAAATTGCTGTTGAATTTGAACTTGATGACACACTATGTCGTATTGGTGGAATCGCAAAAGGAAGTGGGATGATTCACCCCAATATGGCAACTATGTTATGTTTCATTACAACAGATGTTCATATTACAAAAGAATTATTAGATGAAATTGTTAAGGATGTTGTTAATGATACATTTAATATGGTCAGTGTAGATGGTGATACATCGACTAATGACATGGTAAGTGTACTTGCTAATGGATTATCACAAAACAAATATATTGAAAGAAAAGATAAGAATTATACAATCTTCAAAAATGCCTTATATACAGTATTAGAAGAATTGTCAAAAGCAATAGCAAAAGATGGCGAAGGTGCTACTAAATTATTAACATGTCATGTTACAAATGCAAATACAACAACTGACGCTAAAATCGTTGCAAAATCAGTTATTACGAGTTCATTATTTAAGGCAGCAATGTTTGGAAAAGATGCGAATTGGGGTCGAATCTTATGTGCTATTGGATATAGTGAAGCATCATACGATGTGAATAAAATAGATGTTGTTTTAAGCAGTACAAAAGGAATTCTTCCTGTTTGTAAAGATGGAAAAGGAATAGACTTTGATGAAGATTATGCATTAGTTGTTTTAGAAGAAGATGAAATTATAATAGATATTAACTTAAACGACGGAAGTGCAAAAGCAACATCATGGGGATGTGATTTGACATATGATTATGTCAAAATAAATGGTGATTACAGAACGTAAAGGGGATAAATATGAATAAAGAAGCGATTTTAAAAGCTGAAATACTTTCACAAGCATTACCTTATATTCAAAAATATAATAATAAAATAGTCGTTATTAAATATGGTGGTAATGCCATGATTAACGAAGAGTTAAAAATGAATGTTATTAGTGATGTTGTCTTACTTAATGAAATTGGGGTTAAAGTAATTTTGGTTCATGGGGGTGGACCAGAAATTAATAAAACACTTAATACTATGGGGATGGTACCAAAATTTATTGATGGTTTAAGATATACTGATTCAGATACAATGGATGTTGTTCAAATGGTTTTAGCAGGTAAAACAAATAAAGATCTCGTAAAATTGATCATGCAAAAAGGTGGAAAAGCAATAGGGGTTACTGGTATTGATGGTCAATTAATAGAAGCAACAAAATATGAATCAGAACATGATTTGGGATATGTGGGGAAAATTGATCAAATACATGGTCAAGTTTTAATTGATTTATTGGATAATGGATACATTCCAGTTATTGCTAGCGTAGGAATGGATAATGAGGGGAATACATTTAATATAAATGCTGACACAGCAGCATCTGAAATTGCTAGTCATTTAGGTGCAGAAAATATGATTTTAGTTAGTGATATACCGGGGCTATTAAAAGACAGGCATGATGATGTTTCTTTGATTCCTCTTGTTACTGATAAAGAAATCGAAGAATTAAAACAACAAGGTGTTATTGCAGGAGGCATGATTCCAAAGGTGGATTGTTGCGTTCAAGCAATAAACAATAATGTAAAAAAAACAGTTATAATTGATGGGCGTATACCGCATTCAATATTGATAGAAATGTTATCTAAAGCTGGTATAGGAACAATGATTGTTAAAGAAGGATATAAGGAGGGTGAAAGATGAATCACTTATTAAAACTTCAAGACTTAACACAAGATGAATTATATAAAATTCTAGATCTTGCTGATCAACTAAAAGCGGAACACAAACAAGGTATACACAAACCATACTTACAAGGGAAAACATTAGGGATGATTTTTCAAAAATCTTCTACGAGAACAAGAGTTTCATTTGAAGTAGGTATGTATCAATTGGGTGGTCAAGCGCTTTTCTTAAGTTCACAGGACTTACAAATTGGTAGGGGTGAACCGATTCAAGATACAGCAAGAGTTCTATCACGTTATTTAGATGGTATTATGATTAGAACATTTGCTCAAAAAGAGGTAGAAGATTTAGCTGAATATGGTGATATTCCAATTATAAATGGCTTAACAGATTATGCTCACCCATGTCAAATTCTTGCTGATCTTATGACAATTAGAGAATTTAAAGGAAAAATCAAAGGATTAAAAATGTGTTATCTAGGTGACGGTAACAACATGGCGAATTCATTAATCGTTGGATGCTTGTTAGCAGGAATGAAAGTTTCAATCGCAACTCCACAAGGATATGAACCAAATGCACAAGTTTTAGAATACGCAAAAGGGTATGATTGTTTTGAATTGGTAAATGATCCTAAAGTCGCTGTTAAAGATGCTGATGTCGTTATCACAGATGTTTGGGCATCAATGGGTGATGAAGGAGAAGCAGAAGAAAGAAAGAAAGTCTTCGAAGGTATATATCAAATTAATGATGAACTTATGTCATTAGCGAATCCAGATGCAATGGTTCAACATTGTTTACCTGCTCATAGAGAAGAAGAAATTACAACGTCAGTATTTGAAAAACACGCTGATGAGATTTTTGAAGAAGCAGAAAATAGATTACATGCTCAAAAGGCTGTTATGGTCTTATTAATGGGAGATAATAAAAACTCTTAAGTTCACCTTAAGAGTTTTTATAATGCAACCCAATCTGAATTAAGAACAAAACTGCCTTCACCAATCCATTTGTTTGTAGCACGATCGCTATTATAAGAATGTTTATGATAATAGTATTGATTATTGTAGTAAATAAGAGGTGACATTGCTGCACCAGTTTGTTCTGGTCGTGTACAAGCGGCCAAGTAAAGTTGTCCATTTGCGTCAAACATAGCCTTCCAACCTAAAGGCGTCGAACTATCTGAATATGAATGCTCAGTAAGATAACTGAGTTCTGTATCAGATAATGATGGAAAAACGCCACCATACTCTTCAAGGTATAACTTTTGTAATGCTTGCGTTCGGCCACTTGATGCATTATTATTGGTCACTGAATTAAGATTATTGCTATCAATATATCTATTTAATATAGCGAGTATATTAGTGACATTAGTTGGCTTGATTGATGTAGCTTTTTGAATTGTTAATGTTTGATTCTCATAGAGGACATCATACCCATTTGAAGATTGATAGCTCAAAGAAACTAAAGTTTTTCCTTCATATTTTAATGAAGTCACGAGACCAGGAACTCCAGCACGTTCAACAACATCATAGTAGGTAATATCATCCTGTGATGAATATTGGTTTGGTAACATAACACCAAGATACCCAGCAGATGTAACACAGGCATTTGCTTCAGTTAATGCGTGAGACTCACCACCGAAATCTAAATAATTCAATAGTGAAGGAACAGCTACTGAAAATAAGACTGATATCATAAAAACCACAATTATTATTTCAATTAAAGTAAAACCATTTCGTTTCATATTATTTCCTCACCTATATGTATATTTTAAAGATTAGAATTCAATAAGTAAATAATTTTTCATATTTTGTAACATCTTGCACAAAATGTTTAGTGAATAAAGTTAATTATATACAAATTATATAAAAAGAGATATTATATTCAAAGGAGGTAATCTATGGAAATACGTAATATGGAAAAGTTAAATAAAAAGGTTTCTTTATTAGGGTTTGGATGCATGAGGTTTCCTACATTAGAGAACGGTCAAATAGATGAAGTCAATGCGACTGAAATGATAGATTACGCTATTAAACATGGTGTTAATTATATAGATACAGCGTATCCTTACCATAATGGTGAAAGTGAACTATTTGTCGGTAAAGTGTTGAAGAGATATGATAGATCGAGCTTTACAATCGCAACAAAATTACCTGTTTGGAAAATTAAATCTGAAGAAGATGTACTGAATATTTTTGAAGAACAACTCAAACGTTTACAAGTGAATCATATAGATTTTTATTTATTACATGCACTTGATAAAGAGTCGTTTGAAACTGTAGAGAGATTTCATATAATTGATATCTGTAAACAACTTAAAGCGGAAGGCAAAATAAAATACTTCGGATTCAGCTTCCATGATACATACGATGTATTTGAAAATATCATGAATGCATATGACTGGGACTTTGTCCAACTTCAATTGAATTATATGGATATGGATATACAGGCAGGACAAAGGGGTGTTGATCTCGCAAATAAAAAGCGTATACCTATTATTGTTATGGAACCTATAAAAGGTGGAACATTAGCAACATTACCTAAAGAATGTGAACAATTATTAAAAGGTGAACATAAAGATTGGACGATAGCTTCATGGGCATTACGATTTGTTGCTAATATTCCGGGGGTTAAAGTCATATTGAGTGGGATGAGTTCTTTTGACCATGTAAAAGACAACATAAAAACATGTCAGGATGGGAATCAACTGACTAACAATGATAAAGCGTTACTTAATCAGGTGACTCAAGTTCTTAAGGATAAATCAAGAAATAATTGTACAGGTTGTGAATATTGTATGGCCATCAATTGTGGTGTTAATATAGCGAAGAATTTTAAAATTTGGAACAATATGTTTATGTTTAATCAACCAAATATGAAGAATAAATATAAAGAACTAAAGGATCATGATGCATCACATTGTATAGGATGTAAAAGGTGTGAATCGTTATGTCCACAAAAAATAATTATACATGAAGACTTAAAACGACTAAGAAAGGATATGGGGGAAGTATGTTAAATAAGAAAAAAGTTGCATTAGTAGCAGTCGCTGCTTTGGTTATTATAGTAGGAATCTATTTTGCTATAACATCATTTACAAGTGAAAAGATAGTCTTTAAATACGATGATTCAGTGACAACACTTGATTATGGTGTGACATTTTCACCAAAAGATTTAATACAAGAAACAAATGGAACAGTCACATATAATGATGTAGATACAAAAGTATCAGGAGAGCATACAATTAACTATACTGTCACTTTAGGTAAAAAGACTGAAGAATATTCGCATAAACTCACTGTAAAAGAAGAAGAGAGAAAAGATGATGTCAGTGTGAATGTTGATACAAATACGAATCAAGATACAAACAATGATACTTCATCACAATCAAACACAAACTCTAACACAAATACGAACACAAACTCTAACACAAAT
>CAMTOK010000103.1 GCA_947074115.1 uncultured Erysipelotrichaceae bacterium
AATCATATTCTTATATGACATTTGTCATATTACCCACATAATCTATAGATAAGTGAATTGATTATTTATATAATTCACTTAAGGAGAAACATACTATGAACACAAAAAAACTTATATTATTTGATTTAGATGGAACACTCATTGATTGGAGAAAAAACATAAATACACCGACTGATGAATTCTTTCACATTCTCAATGAACTACGTAATGAAGGTTTTCTCATTATGGTCGCTTCGGGGAGATTAAAGTCTTTAATTGAGAAACCAATTGGTACATTTGAATTTGATGGCTATATCTTAAGTGATGGTGCACATGTAATTGTTAACCAGAACGAATTATTTTTAGATTCCATGGATGATCATCATGTACAATATCTTAAGAACCTTGCAATAAACCATGGTTTAGAGTATGGATTATTGTATAAAGACAGTGCATTTTTAGTCAACAATGGTTATACAGAAGACTTTCTAAATCGAGCTTTATTTGATATGAACAAGGTTCTTCATCATGAAATAAGTCAACCTGTTTTAAAAATGTATATACACGTTCACAAGGATCAACAAGATTTTATCTTAGATCATTTATCTAATTGTAAGTATGCTTTAGAGGAAGATTATAATTTAATTGAAATAAGGAGTGAAAATTTCTCAAAAGCCTCTGGTTTAAAATTGGTTTTAGATCATTTAGATATAAAATCAGAAAACACATACTTCTTTGGTGATGGATTCAATGATATTGAAATATTCAAAATGGTTGGGCATCCCTTTGTTATGGGGAACGCTCATAAAGACCTCCACACTTATGGAACAGTGTGTAAGAGTATTGTTGATAATGGTGTTTATTTACAGTTAAAAGAGATATTAGAAAAAGAAAAAGCAAGACATTCTCAATAAAGAGTGTCTTGCTTTTATTCATTTAAGTATATATTGATTTCTTTTTGTAAATTGATTAATGCTATATCAATATCGTTACTACTTTTTATTAAATCATTTACTTTTGTACCTGCTAGTAGTAATGCAGATTCATACTTTTTAAATTGGTCATGATTAACAGCATTGTTAAGAACATTATTAAGGAGACCCATATTGATTTGACTATCTTCTGAACTCTCTTTATTAATATATTCAAAGGCTTCACTTGATTCAGTGACCTGTTTTAATGGAGAAATGCCTTGAGAATATTGAAAGATCATGAGTTGAATATCTGGATTATATGTTAATGTTTTTAATAAATTCCACGATTCATTTTTATATTTCGTTTTGTTTGATATTCCAATCATTAAAGAAGAAACTTCACTTCCTTCACTTAACGTAAGTGATGGCATTTCAATACAATCCCATTCAAATGTTGTATATTTTTTAATACGATACGGATAAGGTTTATATGTATTGTACTCAGCAAATGTCATAGGTGAGAATGCAACCAAACCTTTATCAAACTCTTGTGATGTAATAACATGACCCTGATTTAATGAATCTAGTTTTTGTAGAAATTCTATACTCTCTTTGACAATATTTTGACTAAAGTAGCTCTTGGTTCCTTCACTGTTAAATAGAGTTGCGCCATGGCTATAGACAGAATCTAACCAACTATAATTATAACACCCAAATTGATCAAGTTTTCCATCTTGACTCAAATCTTTTGTTATTGTGTCACAAATTGAATAAAATTCATCTAATGTCAATTGCCTTTCAGGCAACACAATGCCCTCTGTTTTTAATAATGTTTTATTGATAAACATCAATTGTGGGTTACTCTCATAAGGTAAGGTATATTGATGTCCTTGATAATATCCGCTCTCTAATGAACTTTTGTAATATTCACTTGTATCAAATGATTGATCTTTAACAATTAACTTGTCTAAGTTCATTAATACCCCTAAGGAGCTTAACGTATTAAAATCATCCCCTAATACCATGAAGACATCAGGTTCATCACCTTTCAATATCTTATTTGATAACCAAGAGGAATAATCATCTTTCTGTATCCCACTTTCATAAACAACGCGTATACCAGGATTATCTTTTTCAAATATTTCAATAGCTGTATCTATAATTTTATGACTTTCTCCACTAGGTACACCCCAATTGCTTCCGACAAATACACCTAATTTTAAAGTGACTGTTTGAGGTTTAGTTATAAAGATAAATACAATAAGAGATAAAACAATGATACTTATTATAGTTCTCTTCTTATTCATAACATAAATCCTTTGTTGTTTGACCACTTTGTACTGCCCATATAGCAAGTTGAGTTCGATCTCTCAAATTCAGCTTACAAAGTATTGAGCTTAAATAGTTACGCACTGTTCCCTCTGATAAATATAACTTTTGTGATATTTCTTTATTAGATAAACCAAACCCTACTTGTTGTATAATACGCCACTCAGCTTTGCTTAAATCACTAACTGCTGATTCATCGACCTGTATTGAATAATGACTTTGGCTCATATGAGAAAACATACTAAAAACCTTCGTTGCGATTTCTGGATTAATGAGTGCTCCACCCTGATTTACAGTCAATATTGCTTGATGCAACTCATCCATAGATACCCCTTTTAATAAGTATCCACTGGCACCATGTTTTAAAGCACCAAATACATATTCATCATCGTCAAATGTTGTTACAATGATAACCTTTGTTTCAGGGTATTGCTTTTTGATAACCTTGGTACAATAAACACCATCCATAGATGGCATTCTAATATCCATAAGAATAACATCTGCTTTTGTTTTATTCATAATATCAAGAACTTCAAATCCATCTTTCGCAGTTCCTATAACCTGAATATCTTGATACGTACTTAAGACAATATTTAATGATTCTCTTATTAACTCTTGATCATCAGCTATGATCACTTTAATCATATATTTCCCCCCTCATCAATGGAACCCTGACTTGAATCTTAAATCCACATTCTCCATTAAACTCAACTTCACCATTAATAATGCCGACTCTTTCTTTCATTTGTTTTAAACCAAACCCATATTGAATATGGGAACACCCCTCACCGTTATCTTGAATAATTAAAACAAGGCTTTGTTCTATCATTGAAAGAGCTATAGAGATATGAGTTGCTCTCCCATGACGTAACGCATTTGTGATACTCTCTTGTATAATTCTAAATATGATATCTTCCTTTGTAATATCAAAATCTATATTTTCTAATTTATAATTCAACTCAATTTCTATATCACTTACACTAGAGAACTCTAAAATCATTTTTTCTATTGCTCCCTTTAACCCTTTTTCCTCTAATGCCCCAGGTCGCAATTTGTTTAAAGAGTTTCTCACATCCCCTATCCCCTGTCTAACAACTTTTGAAACAACACCTAACTGTTGTTTTGTTGCACTTGGATTGGTATCTATCATCGCAAGACAGGCATCTATCCCAGCAGCGATCCCAGTTAATGCGTGACCTAATGTATCGTGTAATTCTCTTGCTAATCTCTTTCTTTCATTACTCTCCCCAATCTTTTCAGTAATCGTAGCGTAATTTTCTAAATCTCTATTCACTTGATTGATCATATTTAATTCTTGATTTATTCTTTCATTTTCTTGTAACTGATCAACTAAATAGATAATCATAAATAAAACAAAAACAATGATATTAATAGTTTCAGCAAGATTCTTAATAAGATATAATACACCTCTTGGCGCTGATTGAAATATTTCAAAATAGACTATTGGGTTTGGCATATTCAAAAAATTAGAGAATACTTCATAACTTCCAAGTAAATAAATCACAACAAGAATTCCTATTACCCAATTTAAAGATTTATCTTTTTGTATTCTGTATACTGTATCACAAAATACAAGTAAAATAATGCCGTTATAGCCCATATATAAGGTAATGATAATTAAGAAACAAATAATCAATTCAAACAAACTGTATAAAAGATTTAAGATTCTATTTTCTTTTATTTTTTCTGGGTAATTATATATAATAAATATCAATATATAATACAAAATGAGACTCCAAAAAAATATAAACAATGGATTTCTTGGTATGTAATTGATTTTATCTAAGAAATCTCTAGATAAATTATTGTCTATAATATATTTTGTACCGAGTAAAAAAACAGATGAATAAAAGAATATAATAAGAAAATTAATGATCACCATTAGTAATCTCATCGATGATAGAGATGTTATGTTACGTTTAAACATTATTGCCACCCCAATTCATCAAATAGGTGGATATTATCTCTATTTATAAATTGTACAGGGATAATCACTTCTTTTTTTATATCTTGTTTGTTCATAAAATCATACATCATTTTAATGGCGTTTTGTCCTAATTGAATTGGTGATTGTGCTACTGTGCCAGCAATCATTGAAGAAGTATTAATTAAAGATTTAACATCCGGAGTGCCATCTACACCATAAACAAGTACATTATGTTGAGAAGCTTGTTCTAATGCGGCCATGGCACCTAATGCACTAGGATCATTTAATGCCATAACAACATCTATATCTTTCGTTTCTTTCAATATCTCCTGCATTTGTGGCATCGCTATTTCAATTTGTCCTTCACACTCCCTCTCATTAACAATCTCATATTGTGGATAATCTTTAATTGTATCTAAAAAACCATCTATTCTGTCTTTAGCTGACTTAACTGTAGAATGTTTTAATAAAACAATTTTTGCTGATGTTTTTCGCTTCATCATGTCTAATGCGCATTGTACCCCAGCATCGTAATTATCAGAAACAATTGTACAAGTTATGAGATCTTCATCATTGACTGGTGAATCAACTGCAATGACGGGTATACCCGCTTCTTTTGCTGCTATAAGAGCATCTTTAATTTGATATGAATCAATAGGATTAACAAATATCCCATCAACTTTTTGATTAATGAAAAAGTAAATTTGTTCTTTTTGTTTCTCAATATCTAATGAAGGATCTAAACAAATAAGTTCATCATCATTGTTTTCAACTTCTTTTAAAATTTCATTATGAATTATATTATAAAATGGATTATTCATAGTCATATATGTAACACCAAAACGTTTATGTTTATAATCCGTTTTCGTTATATAAGAACTATATGTTAATCCAGTAAATACTAATGATAGACATATAAGTATACTAATAAATGCAGTTTTATTGTGACTTTTCATATTGATCCCCAACCCTTTTCTTAATTATATATGAAAGTTACTAAAATGGGAAATAATAACAATAATTTCTATTTATCTTAATTAATACATCAAAAAGAGTTAGTATTGATTT
>CAMTOK010000104.1 GCA_947074115.1 uncultured Erysipelotrichaceae bacterium
AAAGAACATCATAAATACCATTACATTAATGGGTCCTCCGCCAATTCCAAGGAAACTACTTACAGCTCCAAGAATAAACCCTATTATTATATAATATTTTTCGTTATTTAAGTTTATTTTCCAATTATACTTACTATTTAAAATGATCAATGTGAGTAAGATTATAAGCGAGGATGTTTGAAGGAACTGAGTAATATTAGTCCCAAGAAGTTCTAATATAATTGTAAATACCTGGTTACCTATAAACCCTCCGATAGACGCACCTATAGAGATAAGTGCAATGATTTTCCAATTAAATTTCATTCCATTTTTTATTCTGTTTATAACAACGTATATCGTCATACATAACACTGTACTTGATGATAAAAATGAAATTGTTGATATATCATGTAAACCTACAAAGTCTAGGACAGGCTTAATAATAACGCCTCCACCTAAACCGGCTAAAGCTCCTAATGTCGTTGCAATCAAGACAACCACTGAATAAATATATACAGCCAATTAAGATAACCTCATACTTAGATTAATTCGATACATAACTTCATTAATCTTATCTAAAGAAATGTAATTATGGATATATTTAACTAATTCTTCTACTGTAACATTATTTGAATTTTTAAATTGATCTATTGGTTTATTATTGTGGTAATTTTCTACAAATGTAATATACCCTTCTAATACCTGGATATTTTCGAATTGAATTCCTTCAATCAATTTAGGTTCTGGTAAACAGTAATTATTCTGTTCGTCTTCTAAAATATCTGTTGTTATATTATTTAAATCGTATAAATCATATATTTCTTGTGGTGCATCATATTTCTTTAGGATCCTTAGCATTTCTTCAATCATTCTAAATTCAATATGAGTATCATAAATCGGTTTCATCTGCTTTCTATCTTCTGTAAGAGAAAATAACTTCTTACTAAATCTGTGAAAGTCACCAACCTTACCCTTAATTTTCATTGTTTTAAGACCTTTAGTAAAGTCAAATGGATTTGATAAAACTAAAGATTTTAATTCTTCAACAGAAAACATTGAGTTTATATGTGTTGGCATTAATGTATATTCAAATACATCTATATTTTTATTTTTTGGGCTTCTCATATAAATATAATCTTCATAACAAATATTAATATTTGCTCCGAAGTTACCAAATAGAATCCCTTCTTTTCTATTTCCCTCTAATACAAGATTGATTAGATCTTTCCCTTGTACTTCAGACGGTATTTGTTGATTAAAATAATTTAATATAGTAGGACAAATATCAATGTTTTGAGTTACTACATCAGTTTCTTTTGGTAGCTCTTGATTTGGTGAATAAAAGAAGAAAGGTATATTAGCGACTTCATTGTAAAGTGGCATAATATTTTTCCCCCACCATTCATGTTCTCCAAGAAGAAAACCATGATCTGTCGTTACAATTAGCATTGTGTCTTCCCACATATTGTTATCGTCCATCACATCTAACAATTTCCCAACATATTCGTCACACATAGTGATGAGAGCCTTATAATAATTATTAATTTTCTTTGATGTAGAATCATCTAGATTATCATAATAATACGGTGGCCATCCATTAAATACTTCATCAATATCATACATATCTAAATAGTTTTGTGGAACAAAGAAAGGTTCATGTGGATCAAAGCATTCTATTTGTAAAAAATAATTATCGGATTCTTTATTTGTATTTAAAAAATCAATTCCTGAGTTTATTGTTTTACATAGGGGATGTTCTATTTCATCTTCCATATATTTTCTATTAACTAAGTCTTGCATACGACTTTTAGACTTATATCGACTTACTGAATCTGGTTCAGTAAAATCACATTCTACATCAGCTCTATCTATATCACCTTTCCATGCATCACCTTCTTGGCCTCTTACCAATTCATAAGAGTTAAACTTAGGATGGTATGTTGCTCCACCCTCACGCCAGTAGTGTTTATGATCTGTAACAAGATGTGTATAGATTCCTGCCTTTTTTAATATTTCAGGGAATGAATTATCAAAGGGTTCCATTGGTCCCCAGCTTCTATGAAGAAAGTTGTATCTCCCTGTTTGAATATCTCGTCTTGCTGGCATACATGGCATACTACCAACAAAACAGTTATTAAATTGACATGTTTTTTCCGCTAATCTCTGAAAATTAGGAGTGATAGTTTCTTTATTTCCATAAGGAGATAACATATCACGTCTAAGCGAATCAAACATTAACATAATTGCTTTCATTTTGAAATTACACTTCCTTTTTCTTAGTGCTAACAGTCTCCCTTTCAAAAATGAAATGCTCATAATGTCTCATACGGTCGCTATATTTTTCTAACACATTTTCTATTGAATCACCTAATATTAATGCTGCTAAATAGTCAACAGCAAATTGGTATTCTAAATATTTATCATTTGTTCCTTGTGTTGTAATTGATGGTGTTAACATTGCTGACCTAGGTAAATCAGTTGTACCAATGAGAGAAACATCATTCGGTACATCAATTCCTTCATCAAGTAAGCAGTTTAATCCACCTATTGCAATATCATCATTACCATAAACAATCGAATCAATTTGATTTGTTTTTATTTGATTACATAACTCTTGCGTAACCAAATAACCACTTTTAAAAGTACTATCTTCTGCATAAAACAATAACTCCTCACGTATAGGCATGTTATTATCATTTAATGCTTGTAATTATCCTTCAAGTTTTCTAACTGTTCCAAGGGTGTGTAATGCACCAAATACAAATGCAATATTCTCAAAGCCTCTCTTGTTTAAGTAGTCGGTAGCTAAATAACCAGGAGGTTTATATTTTATCCCCAATTCTTCAAAAAAATGTGTTAAGCAGTATGTATGATCACCAATAATATGTCTTCCTAATACAAATACCGGAAAGTCTGAAGATGCATACTGCGTAATATAATTATTATCTATGCTCATTGTAAAAACAATTGCACCAGCTGCTCTATGTTCAGAAATATATTTTTTAGCAGTTGATGTATGATTTTTATATGTTGTTGATATTAAAAGATCAAAATCATATTTATTTAATTGTCTTTGAACAATATCTATAACATTTGCAAAAAAAGGTCTTGCAGCATCCTCAACAACTAATAGAATCAAATTAGATCTCCCTTGTTGTAAATCAGCAGCCAATCCATTTTTTACATAACCGAGTTCACGAGCCGTTTCGTGTACGAGTTTACGAGTTTCTTCTTTTATTTTGGGATTATTATTAATCGCCATTGAAACTGTTGAAACACCTAAATTTAATTTTTTTGCTATATCTTTTATTGTACTCATATAATCACCTATCCATGGTATTAATTTTACCATGGATAGATAATGTTAACAAGTTTATTTGAATCGTTTCACGTTATGACTGTTTATTCTCTTCTGCAAGCATTTGTTTGTCATACAACTTAACAAATGGAAGTAATATGATGACATCTACTGCGAACATAGCGACCCACATAAAGATTGTTCTAAGGTCCCCTGTTGATAAGAATAGGTTAATAACACCCGGACATGTAAATGGAACTGTTACATAAATTGAATTTACCATCCCTGAATTCATAACTATATAACCAATAGTACACATTATAATATTACAAATCATAATAGGTAATGCTAATAGAACATTCATAACAATTGGAACCCCAAAAGTTAATGGTTCATTGATATTAAATAAGTCTGGAATAATTGCAAGTTTTCGGATTGATTTTAAATGTGCAGATTTTGCAACTAAGAAGAATGCAAGCATCATTGCCGGATATGACATCCAATTCCCAAAAATGGTCATGAATGCACCAGCTAATGGAGTCATTGTTCCTTCACCTGTCATGATAACTTGTGCATTGATAGCTAAGTTAGCTGTTGTAATTGGAGTTAAGACTGCACCAACTAAGTTATTACCATGAATACCCATAAACCAGAATAAACTCAATAAGATACTTATAAAAATTACTGATGGAAGTGAACCTGAAGCAGATAGTAATGGTTGAATGACAATATACACCAATCTACACATATTTGCTTCAAAGAAACTCATTGATAACATATTTAAAATGACAAATAATAATGTTGCAATAACAAATGGAATTAAAGATTCAAATGGTGCTGCTACATTAGGTGGTACTTGTTCAGGTAATTTGATTTTAAATTCTCTTTCTTTGCAGAATCTAAAGATTTCGCAAACAAGAAATGCAACAATAATTGCATAGAACATTCCAACACCACCAAGGTTACCCATCGAAATAACACTTCCAGCACCCTCAACATTAAATGGTGCCGCTGATGTTAAAAAGAAAATAAAGATTGAACAAAACCCTGCTGCTAAACCATTAATTTTAAATTCTTTTGCTAATTCATATGCAACACCAAAGGCAACATAAACCGCAATAAATCCAATTGTTAAGTTGTAGACAGGCATAAGAACTTCACTATAATTAGCTGCCCATGTTTGCCACATAACTAAAAATTTAAAGAAAAAATTTGTTCCTTCAATTCCTGCTGGAACTGGTGGAATTGCCAATAAACAGAAAATCCCGCCAATGATCGTTAATGGTATAGTCATCATCATACCATTTTTCAAAGCTGTTAATCTTTTGTTGTTATTTAATGCATTAGCAACTGGCATTAAAATATTTTGTAACTTCTCTGTAAAAATTTCCATATTTCTCTCCCCATAATATATTTTTTGAAACGTTTCACAATTTCAGTATATCATACATATATTGGATGTCAATAAATAATTGAAACGTTTCACAAAAAAACTATTAACAATGTTAATAGTTAAATATAATAAGATAATTCTTTTAGTTTTGTATATCTCAGATCGAGAAATTGTTGATAACCACACATTTCATCATCGTACATTGTTATATTTAATCTTTTACAATTTTGATGACAGAAGGTTCTATAGTGACATCTAGAACATACATTTGATTCTCTTCTATTCTCGTTTAAAAAGTTATTTCTGACTTCGTTCTTTATAATGTCATTAAATGAATCATCTACTAAATTCCCACAAAGATACTTATCTGTCGTATAAAAGTCACATGGATAAACATCCCCATTACTTTCAATAACACATTGAGTTGAGCATTTTCCATTCATACCACAGAGCTGTGGCGGATCCCCTGCAAGCATATGTATTACATCATCAAATAAGGATATTGATCGTTAGTCTCCATTGCGATATGCTTTATACCAT
>CAMTOK010000105.1 GCA_947074115.1 uncultured Erysipelotrichaceae bacterium
AAGGACGATATATCGTCCTTTTTTTATTTTCTCTTACTCATGATAATAGAAAGGATATAAAGAAAAGCTGCTTCAAATGTACTACCAAAGAAAACCCACATACTTATTAATGATAGTAATTCTAATATATCATTACCTGTATTTATTGCTGTCACAATAATAAAGAATAGAAAACTAATAACAGCTATTCTACGGCAATAGATAAAGAATTTATAGTATCTTTGGGCTAGTTTTTGATATTGATTCATTTTATTTACCTATGCAAAAGCGTTTGAATAATTCATCTAATAAATCTTCTTTTGCTCTTTCCCCTAATATTTCTTTTAAGTTTTCCCAACAATCATAGAGATCTGTCACAATTAAATCTGTAGGCATACCTAAATCCATAGCGTCTACTGCTTGCTTTAAATAAAGTGATGCTTGATGTAAAAGTTGAATTTGTCTTGCATTGACTAATACATTATCTTGTTTAGTAATCAATCCTGATTCAAACATATCACTTATTTTATCAGTCAGTTGATCTATTTTCTTGTCTTTAGCACTTATGTATATTTTATCATTATCTTTTTCTTTAACTAGGTCACTCTTATTAACAACAACAATTCTTTGTGTGTCTTTAGACATTTCTATTAATTGTTGATCTAGATCATTTAATTCTCTTGAACCATCTAATAATAAGATAACAAGATCGGCTATCCCTATCATTTGTTTTGATTTTTCTACACCAATTTGTTCAACAACATCTTCTGTTTCTCTAATACCTGCAGTATCAATAATATTAAGAATTATATCACCAATTCTTATACTACCTTCTACAATATCCCTTGTTGTTCCCTCTATATCAGTGACAATAGCTTTATCTTCATCTAACAAAGCATTTAATAAACTTGATTTACCGACATTTGGTTTACCAATGATAACAGTTTTAATTCCATCTTTTAATAATTGTGCTTTTTTAGATTTTTCTATTATAATATTCATTTGTTTTAATAATGATGCACTTTGTGGTAGTAAATTATCTGCTGTTAATTCTTCAACATCATCATATTCTGGATAATCAATATTCACTTCAATTTGAGTAATTATCTTAATTAATTCTTCTTTTAATTCTTCAATAAAATGAGAAATATTTCCTTGAATCCCTTTTAAGGCAAGTGATGCTGAATAATCACTCTTTGCTGATATCAAATCAGTAATTGCTTCTGCTTGTGATAAATCAATACGACCATTTAAGAACGCTCTCTTTGAAAATTCACCACGTTCAGCCAATCTTGCCCCATTATTTAAACAAATTTGAAGAACACGTTGTGTAATAAAGATACCCCCATGGGTATTGATTTCTACCATTTCTTCTCCAGTAAATGTTCGTTTACCTCTATAAATATTAACAAGGACTTCATCAATTTTATTTCCATCTTCGAGTATATAACCATAGTGAATTGTATGAGATTCTTTGTCTGCTATCTTACCGCTAAACATCTTTTGGACAAATTCAATACAACCTTCACCACTCATTCTAATAATTGATATTGCTGCTTCTAAACGACTTGTTGCAACAGCAACAATAATATCATTTTCCATTGTAACACCTCACTTCTTAGTTAGTATAACATAATTTTACATTGATATCTTCTTTAATCAACAATGATTCACAAGATAACAATCTACATGATCTTTATTTATTAAAGCATCGACCTTCTCTTTAAAGACGGTCTTACCAACCTGTCTTTTATTAATAATTGTTGGTCCCTCACATCCTGCAAGACCCACTATTTTAAAAGTCTCACCATCATAATCATAAATTTCACTTTCCATAACATAACCTTGAATAATATAATAAATTTTCATTCCATTTTTCATTTTCTTCACCACTACTAATTTTCCCAAATAAAAAAGCCCTAAACACTTAGGGCTAATCAACATACGAAATCGTAATAAATCTATCTTTTCCTTCACCTTTACTTACTGTTTTTAAATGACCCATTTCTGAAATCACTTGGTGAACGACTTTTCTTTCATCTGCAGGAATAGGATCAAGTTTTGCTTCAACTTTAGAACGTTGAACTTGTTTTCCAATTCTTTTTGCTAAAGATGTTACTTTTTTATAACGATCTTCTTTATAACCATTTATATCAAGGCTGACTTCAATTCTTTCTTGAAAATGATTTTGCACTGCATTTTTAACAATAAAATTAAATGCTCTTAGAATAACACCATTCTTACCAATAAGAATAGAATTATGATCTGTATTCATATTACAATAAATACGTTTATCTTGTTCGTAAACAACTGTTTCAACACCAAATTCCATATTTGTTAATATAGTTTTAACGTAGTCTCCAATAAAATCATAGACCATTTGTCTTGTATAGCATTGAATAACGACTTTTTTTGAAAATAGACTTTTCTTTTCTTCAATAACTTCATATTTCAATTCATTAGGAGTGACTCTTAAATCTTGACAAGCTAATTGAACAACTTCTGATTCAGTTTTTCCTTCATATGTTTTCATATTCAGTCCACCTTAATCTTTAGCTTTGTTCTTTTTTTCAATATGATAAATTTGAATATAAACAGTTCTTACGATAGTAACAACACTTGTTGTAATCCAATATAATGACATTGCTGTTGGCATTGATACTGCAAACCAAACGATCATAACTGTCATAACATAGTTCATTGTTTTCATAGATTGTTGTTGTTTAGACACTTTATAACGAGGATTTCTCTTTAACATCATTGTGTTAATTTCCATCGCGAAGAATTGTGAAATAGCAACAACTGCTACGATAATTAAATAATGCCATTGACCATCAGTAATTTGAGACATAGGTGTTGCACCTAATGACATTCCAAAGAAGCTTGAAGAATATAAAATTTCAATTCTTTGTACTGATTGCCACATTGCTAACATAATAGGTAAAGTTAAGAATGTTGCTAATGAACCAAACATACTTACATCATGCTTTTTATATAAAGCTTGAATTTCAGCATTTTGTCTCATTTGAGTTGCTTGATCTTTTCTACCTGAATATTTTCTTTGAATTTTTTCTAATTCTGGTTGAATCATTTGCATCTTTTGAGTAGATACAGTTGATTTAATCATAATAGGTAAGATTAATAAGTTTACTAAGATAGTAATACCAATAACCCCAATTGCTACACTTCCAGTAATTTTATCAATAAATAATATCCCTTTAGCTAATGGAATAGTTAAGATAAAATCGAAGAAACCTGCGCTAATTGACCATTTCGTACTTTCGTTAATTGCTCTTGCAGCAATTAATGTACCATCAGCATTTAAGTTTGCAGTACATCCAGCTAAAACCAATACGAAAGCAACAAGCATCATAACTTTAATAAATTTTTTCGAACGTTGATCAAAGTACATTTTATTGTTCCATCCTTTTTTTAATTTTCTTATGAAGTAATTGTAAATCTTTTTTATTTTCTTCATATGAACTTTTGAGAAATTTATTTCTCACTATAATGACACAGTCTAATTTTTCATCTAATTCAAATTCTTCACTCACCATCATGCGAATTTGTCTTTTGACTAGATTTCGGACGACTGCATTTCCAATCTTTTTCCCAACTGAGATTCCAACCCTAAGTTCCTCTTTATTTTTTCTAAAATAAATAACAAACCTGGCGTTCGCAACAGATTGTTTCCTGCCAATAATTTGTTGAAATTCCGCGTTTTTAAGGATTCTGTTTTGTTTTTTCATAATGTTTAAGAAAAAAACCACATATTGTGTGATGTGGTTCTTTTAAGCTGATAAAACTTTTCTTCCTCTTTTACGGCGACGAGCTAAAACTTTTCTTCCGCCAACTGTTGCCATTCTTGCTCTAAAACCATGAGTTTTTGATCTTTTTCTTTTGTTTGGTTGATATGTTCTTTTCATTAATGACACCTCCAAATATTAAATTTTTTATACACAATAACATATGCCTTACCATTATAGTGTTTTTTTCTATTCAAGTCAATATGAATATCCAAAAATATCGATAATATCAAACAAATATATAATTTGTCGGAATAACTCATTTTTTTATTCACATCGATTTCACAATGTGTACTTGTTTATTCACACATGTGTAAAACTAAAAAAAGTATGATGTATTCACAATTAGCTATGTGAGTAACTTTTGAACAGTATATGAATGACCAATTCTGTGCACATTTATTCACAATGACAAAAAATTTATACACATTTCATTATTTGCATTCTTGTGTAAAACAAAAAAACTTCCCTATAATCGATACTTTTTTATGTGCATAACTCTGTGTATAACTTTTTTACCATTTTTTTTATCTTCTTTTTATCCACAATTTACTTTATAATGTGATAAGAAAGTCGGTGAAAGTGTGAATAACTTATTAAATGATGGGTGGCAAAAAACTTTACATATATTAAAATCACAATTTGAGGATACTGTTTTCTTCGATTCTTACTTCTCTACACTTGAAATAAGAGAAATACACGATCGTGAAGTCACAGTAACAGTTGATACTCATTGGACACAAAGTGAAATTTTCCCCTATATAGAAAAATTAGAAGAAATTTATAGTTCTATTGCAGGAACAAAATATAAAATCAATTTAATTGTTGAAGAAGAATACAACAAAAGATTAACAACAGGGCTTGAATTGCTCTCATTCGATGATAATTTGAATGATGAATTAACATTTGATAACTTCGTTCAAGGAAATAGCAATAGAATAGCAAAAAACGCTGCAAAGGCTGTAGCGTCTAAACCAGGTGTGTCTTATAGTCCTTTGTTTTTACATAGTAATTCAGGATTAGGAAAGACTCACTTATTAAATGCGATTGGAAACTACGTTAAACAACATGATCAATCAGCTAAAATCTTATTCACAACAAGTGAAAGTTTTGTGAATGAATATGTCAAATCTATATCAAACCATTCAATGGATGATTTTAATTATAAATATAGACATATTGATGTTTTATTAATTGATGATATTCAATTTATGGCTTCAAAGGAATCATCAAGTGAGATATTCTTTAATATCTTTAATGAATTAATAAGAAACAAAAAACAAATTGTTATAACAAGTGATAAACCGCCAAGAGACCTTAAG
>CAMTOK010000106.1 GCA_947074115.1 uncultured Erysipelotrichaceae bacterium
CAATCCTTATTAATAGCATAACTAAATTAGTGTCCAAGAAATTGGGTTCACTTCAATTTGATATCGCTTTTAAACTTTCTTAAATGCTTGTAGAGTCAATCCTCTATTTTTAATCACTTCTATATAATGTGGACGATATAAAAGCTCATACTCTTTTACAATATCTTTTACTCTTGGTGTCATAAATAAAATGAACGTTGGAACTAGACTACAATATTTTAGTTGCCCATTATAGGTGACATAAGCATAAACGGGTAGTAGTTCAGATTGATCTTCTTTCATATCTTCATATATAGTCACATCTTTGATTGTTTGATCTTTTAAAAACAGTGTTAATTTACACTTATAGATATGATGTTCTTTTTTAAAAATATCTTTTTTTGTTTCATAGAATGATATTGTATTTATTTTACATAGAGCTATCTCTTTATGAGAAATCATTTTATATATTTTATAAGTTTCATATTTGTTTAAATAGAGAAATGTAACAAAGTAAAAGAGAAATACAATAGGAATAAAACACAATACCAAATAAAAGAATTGAAATGATTCAAAAGATGATAAATAAACAAATAAACCATATAAAGATATAGCCAACATAAAACACATACCTAAAAAGATTATATTCATTTTTTTTAAGATCGTTAATGTCATAGTTTTTCCTCCGATTATATAGTCACTGTGTGTTTTGATACCCCATCAGGATGATCTGGATCATATCCCCTCGATAAAGACAATAGACAAGCAAACATTTGTGATACAACTGCAAGAGCGAATACTGCTCTTAATCCATCATATTCTTTTGGGATGAGAATAGAATAGTCTGATAAAATAGTGAAAGCTTGATTGTTCGTTATAATTAATGAATGAATACATTTTTCCTCTTTTAATCGCTGATGAAGTTGAAGAATACTGTTGTTTGTCATTTCATCAGCAATAAAGAAAATAGCAGGAACAAAACGTGTAGATGTTGCAATAGGACCATGTTGATAGTCACTGGCGCTATAACATCTTGCATCTAAATAACACGTTTCTTGTATTTTTAACTCTGTTTCTTGAACCAAACCGTATAAATATCCTCTACCAAATAATAAGAGTTGATTTATATTTCTATAGTATGGAATAACATCTTTAACCTGTGATTCAAGAGCATAGGATGATTTAATGATATTTGGAAGTTCATCTATAAGTGATAATAACTCTTTGTTTTGACTTATATAAGCACATAAAGCAATAAGAATTGTTAACTGTGTTATATAAGATTTAGCGGCAGTAATACTTGTTTCTTCTCCGCAATGATTGTTTAATCTATAATCACCAATTGTGGACATTAAACAATGAGGCTCATTCGTAATAGATACAGTAAGACCTCCGTCAGTTACACATTTGTTCATAACTTCAAAGACATCTCTTGCGCCACCTGATTGACTAATACCAATGACAAGTGAATTGTGATAGTTTTGTTTTGATTGATAACAAGTGATCACTGAAGGTGCTGATATTGTTACATGTAAATCTGTATAGACTTCAAATGCATATTTTGCGACTTGCGCAGCGTGATCACTACTTCCTCGTGCGACAAATACGATATGTTTAATATCTCTATCTTTCACATCGAATGCAATATTTTGAATGAGGGATTTATTATTCTTTAAACATTCTTTAATACATTCATCTTGTTGATGAATTTCTTGCCATAATTTTGATTCATTTAATAACATCCTTTTTATTCACTCCCTTCTGTTTGAATATAATTAATAATATGACTGATTTCTTTTAAAGAGTGTACAAAGTAATCAGCACGACTTTGATTAAAGTTAAAGCGATGATCTTCTCTTGCGATACATAATAGACCAGCAGTCTTTGCTGCTTGAATTCCATATTCACTATCTTCGATAGCAATACATTCACTGACATCAAATCCAAGTTTCTCAATACAAGTGAGATAGATTTCAGGATTTGGTTTTGCTTCATGAAACATATCTCCACCTAGGATTAGTGAAATATATTGATCTAATCGAGTTTCCTTTAAACATGTTTTGATTTCATCAGTACGTGAACTTGATGCAACAGCTAAAATATATCCTTCATTATATAATGAACGTAATGCAGGAAGTGCATCAGGAAAAATTAAATCACGATAAGGGGTAGGGTGTGTTTTATAAAAGCCTTCGTAAGCAAGATCAAATTCTTCTTTTGTTACATATCCATCTATAAGTTTTTCTATGAGTTGATTGTAATGTTTGGTAGTCGCTCCAGCCAATGATAGAATATCTTCATTTTTATAGGGAATGACAAAGCGATTTAAATAGTGTTTGAGTGTTGTCTGGTAATAAGGTTCACTATCGATCAGTGTACCATCCATATCAAATATAATAGCCTTTACCATTAGTCTGGCATCACTTTCGAGATTGTTTCTGTTTTTGATTCAGCATATTCTTTAAAGTGATCAAACAAAGGGTGTTTATCCCATTTCTTTAAATCGTTGGTAGTGCGGTAAGCAATGATTTGAAAGAATGGTAATGTATAGAGAGGAAGTAATAATGGCTCATCCATAACAAAAGGAATACGTAAGGCACGTTTGTTATCAATGAGTTCACTATTGGTAATCGCAAAGACACGATCACTTACTGTTTGTGAAGCTTGTATAATTTGTTCTAAACGTGATGAACCACTTAAGAAGTCATCTATGAAAAAGAGTGTATAGTTAGGTGTTAATTGAAGATTTGGTCCGTGAATAAATTCTTCTGCTTCATAAGCGAAGCTTGGTATTTGTATTGTTTCACCTATCTTTAAAGCAGCTTCCATAGCGATTGAATGTCCTTGAATAAAGCCACACGCATAAGAAACGCTCATTGATGTGAGTGCTTTTTTATTTGTTTCATAAAAGTTATTTGTTTCATCTTGTATATAGTGATGTCGGCTAGGGATATCATTTAATTCTCTATAGACCATGTCATAATCATCTTCTACAAGCAATCCCTTCTTAAAAGAAACCTCCAATGCGAATAACATTAAAAAGAGTGCAAGGGTCACAACACCTTTTGTGACGTAGCCCACGGTTTCCTTTCCAACGCCATAATCAATCACTTTATCAGCAATCTCTTTAAAATCTGAATCAATATTACCTGTAAGTCCAATTGCAGGAAATCCAAGATCTTTTAACTTCTTTAAAGCTTCTATAGAATTTGTAGAACATCCACTTTGAGAAATGACGATTGCAAAATCATTAACTGACATGTGGTGTTCATAATCAATAAACGAATTTGGTGTGACCATACGAACATCACAGTTTAAATATTTCATCATAAAAGCTTTTGCACAAGATGATGCATTATAACTTGAACCACACGCTATGATCCAGATGGTTTTATAATCTCTTTTTAAAAAGAGTTCTACTAGTTCATAAGTCAATTCTTTTGAATGAGAGACATTATATTCAATTTGTTGTGGTGTTTCTACTATATAAGTCATCATAGTTGGATGAATGTTTTCACTCATAATAAATACCTCCTTATTATCTATATTCAAGTATATTAAATAGAAAATTTGTTATGACAAATTTGAGGTATTGAATAGTCATGATAATAACCTAACAACTTCATACTTTTATAATAAAAAGGATAAAAAAAATGATAATTTATTGTCATATTTCAATAAGTACGGGTTTTATAAAATAATAACAATAATATTTTTTTATAAGGTGTAAGCACATAATTGATGTTTTTATGCATATGATTAGCCTGTAGGAAGGGTCATAAAATCAATTGATTTGTTATGACAACTTGACAACTTCATAATTTGTCATAACAAACAGGAAAGGGAGTGAAAGAATGGCTGAGCCAAATATTGTTCTTGCGAGAATTGATAACAGACTTGTACATGGTCAAGTTGGGAATTCATGGGCTGGTGCAAGCCGCGCCAATTTAATAGTTGTCGCTGATGATGATTGTGCAAATGATGAAATTTCTAAATCATTAATGAAAATGACTGCTGATTCTGCAGGAATCGGTATTCGTTTCTTTTCAATCCAAAAAACGATCGATATCATTTTTAAAGCATCACCAAAGCAAAGTATCTTTATAGTATGTAGAACACCTTCAGACATGTTGAAACTATTGAAAGGTGGCGTACCGATTCGAAGTGTTAATGTGGGGAATATGCACGTTCAATCTGGTAAACGAGTATTGCATGAAGCGCACGTCTATGTCGATGACAAAGACATGGCTGATTTTGAGGAGATGAAGTCGTTAGGCGCTGACATCTATATTCAAATTGCACCTGGAGATAAGAAGTACAAGGTTTAATTTTCTTATAAAATGAGGAGGGAAATTTTATGGAAATCACATTAGTCCAAGGTCTATTACTGCTCTTAGTTGGTTTTGTCTGTGCAGTAGACGCTGGATGGGAAGCTTTTTATTGGTTTAGACCAATGGTTGTTTCTTTCTTTGCAGGGATTGTATTAGGGGACATACCACTTGGTGTAGCATGTGGTGCTGTTGCTGAATTATCTTATTTAGGGTTATTAGCTGTTGGTGGTACAGTTCCACCAGATCCACTCATGGCAGGGATGATGACTGTTGTCATTGCTTATACAACTGGTCAAAGTCCTGAAACTGCTATTGGGTTGTCATTACCATTTGCATTACTTGCTCAATGGGTTGGTATCTTCTTCAATACTGCTTACGTTGGTATTGCACATAAGTGTGATCAGTATGCAGCTGAAGCGAACACCGAAAAGTTTGCTAAAATCGTTATTTATGGTTTGGTCTTTAAAGCATTATGTGTTGGTGTACTTGTCTTCTTATGTGCTTATGCGCTACAAGCTCCAATTCAAACATTTGTTAATGCATTCCCAACTTGGTTAGTTCACGGATTTGAAATTGCCGGAGGTTTATTACCTGCTGTCGGGTTAGGTCTCTTGTTACGCGTTACATTGAAAAAAGAAAATGCAGCATATTTATTCTTAGGATTCATTATGGCGACTTTCTTAGCAATGCCTAATGTGTTACCAATCGCAATTGTTGGTTGTTCATTAGCTTATATCAATTATCTTTATGAAAAGAAAATTGATGATG
>CAMTOK010000107.1 GCA_947074115.1 uncultured Erysipelotrichaceae bacterium
TAAAGTTTATGATTTAAATGGTGATGATGTCACTCAAGATATTATTGACGCTTTCGTATAATTTACCCCAAACAGTCCCTATAACATCCATATTATATTTATCAATTTGATTATATGCTGGATGTTCTATCGATTTTGTAAGAAATATTTTTTTATGTCCCGAACAGACTAATGTATGTCCTGGCGTCATATTATATAACTGCCTCATATAATCAGGTGTTATGTAATCATCTGCATCTAAAAAGTTAATATACTTTCCTTTTGCCAGCTCTAATCCGTAATTTCTGGCACTTGATACGCCACCATTCTCTTTTCTATAGTATTCTATACGATGATCCATCTGAGATAACCTATGGCATTGTTTTTGTATATACTCTTGAGATCCATCATCAACCAATATAATTTGTAAATTATGATAACTTTGTTTTAATACACTCTTTATACACTCGTTCAAATACTCTTCGTTAGGATTATAAATGGGAATAATAATACTTATCAAATCACTCATATGATAAAAAACACCTTTCGTACATATCTACGATAATATCCCAACTATAGTGATTAGTAATTCTTTCTTTACCTACAATAGAATAACTCGTTAAGTCTAAATCTCCTGCTTCTATTTTATTAATAAGATTTGCTAAATCTTGACTTTCTTTACTCCAATATAAAGCACCATCTTCTGCTACTTCTTTATTAAACCCAACATTTAACAATAAGTTAAGATCAGTTGTTGCTAAAGCTTCTAATAATGATGGATTCGTTCCACCAACTTCATGTCCATGGAAATATCCAAAAGCATTTTCTCTTATTTTCTTAAGTAATTGTTGGTCATAAACAGTCCCAACAAATTTAATGCGAGAATCACTATCAAATTGAGTATCTTCTTTTAATGATGTATAGAATTTGTTTTCTTCAACATTAGTAATTAAGACAAAATCCTTCTTTGAATGAGATGCCATAAATTCTCTTATCATCGTTTCATAATTATTTTCTGGAACGAAGCGACCTACAACCAAATAATATTCTTTTGGAGATAAGTCAAACTTGTTATACCAATCTTGTAATTGTTGATCATCATCTGTTAATACAGATTTAGAAGTATCTGCCCCATAAGCAATGAATGTTGTTTTAGGATTATATTGTTTATAATCTTCTAATATATACTTCTCAATATTTTTTGAATCACATACTAATAAATCCGCATGCTTAACCATAAGTTTTTCAGAAAGCTTCCAATATTTTCTGATCGCAAAATTCCACTTTGCTCTTTTCCACTCATGACCGTCTGGATTAACAAAAACTTTGGCATTGAGTTTATGCAACTTCTTAACGTATTTACCTACAAAAGGACCTATACGACAAGCGAGTATATAAACAATAGCGTTATCAATATTATTATTTTCAATATACTCCACACAGTATTTTAATGCTTTAATATCATAATACACCGCCTTAGCTGGCCCAATATTCGGAATATCAACGTTAAAACAGTGTGCGTTATTATACTCAAATTCTTTTGAATTATCAGCTAAACATGAAACATGATACTGTATATTCTCATCTACTCGTCTTGTTACGAGTTCATCAACAAAGGTTTCAAATCCCCCATAATTAGCTGGGATCCCCTTTGAACCTATTATAAATATATTTTTCATAAGTCCTCCTTTATGTGAGAAATACCTACTTCAAAAGAAGTAAGTATCTCTTTAGTGCATCTTTCCATGATGGTAATCTTTGAAAACCATTCTTATCTAATTCATTTTTACTCATACGACTATTCTTTGGTCTTGTCGCTTTGACTGGAAATGAAGATGAATCAACTGGATTCACTTTCACATTCATATTTGATAATTTAAATATTTCACAGGCAAATTCATACCAAGAACAATCACCTTCATTAGTTGCGTGATAAGTTCCATACTTATCTGTTTGGATCATAGTCACACATAATTTAGCTAAGTCGTACGTATATGTAGGTGCACCGATTTGATCGGCAACGACACTAACTTCATCTCTAGATGAACCAAGTTTTAACATTGTCTTTATAAAGTTATTTCCATTTAAACCAAATACCCATGATATACGAACAATAAAGTGTTTCTTATAAGCTTCAACTGCCAATTCACCTTCATATTTCGTTTGACCATAAATATTTAATGGTTCTCTATTGTCATACTCATTCCAAGGTTTATCTCCTAAACCATTGAATACATAATCCGTTGAGAAGTACATCATTGGAATATCTAATTCTTTACAGACATTCACAATGTTTTCAGTTCCCACTTTATTTACTTTTCTACATAAGTCAACTTGTTCTTCTGCTTGATCTACAGCAGTCCATGCAGCACAATGAATAACTGCATCAACTTTCTCATTTGTAATCACATGATGAACCTGTTCACTTGATGTGATGTCCATTTCATCAATATCAACTCCAACTGCTTCAATATTGTTTCTTTTACATTCTTCAACGATGTCAAAACCAAGTTGCCCTTTTACACCCGTTACCAGTACTTTCATAGAGACCTCTTTCCAAAGATATTAAACTTTACCTTTTTCTTTATACATTGTTTCAAAGTAGTTTTGATATTCTCCTGAAAGAATATTTTGCCACCACTCTTTATTATCTAAATACCATTGAATTGTTTGTTGAATTCCTGTATCAAAATTATATTTTGGAGTCCATCCTAATTCATTTTCTAGTTTCTTAGGATCGATTGCGTATCTTAAATCATGACCTTTTCTATCTTCAACATATTTAATTAGTGTTTCAGGTTTATCTAATGCTTTTAAAATTGTTTGTACAACTTCAAGGTTTGTTCTTTCATTATGTCCACCAACGTTGTAAACCTCACCAACTTTACCATTTCTAACAATAAGATCAATAGCGACACAGTGATCATAGACGTGTAACCAGTCTCTTACATTTTCACCTTTACCGTATACAGGTAATGATTCATCAGCTAACGCTCTTGAAATCATTAGTGGTATTAATTTTTCTGGGAAATGATAAGGTCCATAGTTATTTGAACATCTACTAATTGTTACAGGTAATCCAAATGTTCTATGGTAAGCTAAAACAAATAAATCTGCAGCTGCTTTTGAAGAACTATATGGACTCGATGTATGTAGTGGTGTTTCTTCTGTAAAGAATAAGTCAGGACGATCTAATGGTAAATCACCATACACTTCATCAGTAGAAACTTGATGGTATCTTTTGATTCCATAATGATTACATGCATCTAATAATGTTGTTGTTCCCATTACGTTTGTTCTTACGAAACTTTCAGGATCTTCTATACTTCTATCTACGTGTGATTCTGCTGCAAAGTTAATCACAACATCAAATTTTTCATCTTCAAATAATTTAAAGATAAATTCTCTATCTGCAATATCACCTTTAACAAATTTATAATTTGGTTTACCTTCTACTGGAGAACATGTTTCTAAGTTACCAGCATAAGTTAATAAATCTAAGTTAACAATCATATCTTCTGGATACTTTTCTACCATGTAGTGTACAAAGTTACCTCCAATAAATCCTGCTCCACCTGTTACTAAAATTTTCATTATTTATCTCCCTCATATGTAAAGTTACAATCACATTCATCAAGTAATGGTCCATATTTATCTTTATCAGATAAAATTGGTTCAATTCCGTTTAATAATTGTCCCCAATCAACTCCAATTGTAGGATCATCAAAACGGATACCACGATCATGTTCCTTAGAATATAAGTTATCGACTTTATATCTAAATTCAACATCATCTGTTAACGTTAAGAATCCATGAGCGAATCCTCTAGGGATAAAGAATTGTTTTTTATTTTCTGCACTTAACTCAACTGCTACCCATTGTTTATACGTTGGGCTATCTTTTCTAATATCAACAGCGACGTCAATAACAGTACCTTTAGTACAACTGACTAACTTCGCCTGTGCCATAGGATGATTTTGGAAATGTAATCCACGTAACGTCCCCTTTTGTGCACTAAATGACATATTGTCTTGTACGAAGACATTATCAATACCAATTTCTTTATACTTATTTGTTGAGTATGTTTCCATAAAGTAACCTCTATGGTCTCCAAACACATCTGGTTCTATAATTAATACACCAGGAATTTTAGTTTCAACAGCTTTCATATGTACCTCTACTTCTCTATATATTTATTATCTAAAACATCTTTAAGATATTTTCCATATTGATTCTTTTGATATAATTCACACGCTTTTTGAAGTTCTTCTTTAGAAATCCAATTATTTTTATAGGCAATTTCTTCTAAACAAGCTACTTTTCTGTTTTGGTGTGTTTCTATAGTTTTAACAAAGTTCGTTGCTTCTACAAGAGATTCATGCGTACCTGTATCAAGCCAAGTAAACCCTTGTCCTAAAAGTGTCACATCTAAGTTCCCTTTTTCTAGATAAATACTATTTAAATCCGTTATTTCTAATTCACCACGTGCACTTGGTTTGATTTCTTTTGCATATTTAACAACGTCTTGATCATAGAAATATAACCCAGTCACTGCGTAATTTGATTTTGGATGTGTTGGTTTTTCCTCTAGTGATACAGCTTTTCCTTCACTATCAAATTCTACAACACCAAATCTTTCTGGATCATCAACATAGTACCCAAAGACAGTAGCACCGTTTTCTTTTTGTGCAGCAGCTTTTAAACGCTTTGCAAGTCCATGGCCGTGGAATATATTATCACCCAAAATCATTGCACAACTATCACCATTGATGAATTCTTCACCAAGTAAGAATGCTTGTGCTAAACCATCAGGTGAAGGTTGAACTTTATATTGAAGTTCTATCCCAAATTGTTTTCCATCTCCTAATAATTCTTGAAACCTTGGTGTGTCATCTGGCGTTGAGATAATAAGGATTTCCCTAATTCCCGCCTCCATTAAGATACTTAATGGATAATAAATCATTGGTTTGTCATAAATCGGTAATAACTGTTTACTCGTGACTTGTGTTAAGGGATATAGTCTTGTCCCGCTTCCCCCTGCTAATACAATACCTTTCATAT
>CAMTOK010000108.1 GCA_947074115.1 uncultured Erysipelotrichaceae bacterium
TTCTAATTGTTCAGAAAGTGTTTGAATTATAGAGATAAAGAGATGATCAGAACATTCTAGACCATACATTTCAACAAACCATAAATACTCTTTAAGTTTTAAATCTATAAGATAATAATCATGAATATTATTTTTAGCATTAGCGAGTTCAATAAAACGGTTAAAATTATAATGTTTTGTTAATGTATCTTCATAAGCTAACTTGAGTAAATTTTCTCTATGTTTCTTTCTATATCTATACAAAGTCGCAATTAAAACAGACATAAGAATAGAAACAAATACCCATATTTGTATGGCATTGATCATAAAACTATTTATATGATCACCTAAAGCGTCTTGAGGAATGATAGAGGCAAAACGCCACCCATCTTCCATTTTCTCTGAAACAACGAGGTAATAAGACGATTGCTCTATTGTCACTGAGGTAATATAATTTGTTGTAAGAAACATAGAGTTAACATCTTCTACAAGAGGAAGAATAGACTCATGTTGAAAAGTAAAGAGCGGTTTATAGAATATATTGTTGTCATCATTAAATAAGAATGTTTCATTTAAACCAGCAGGCACATCACTTAGTAATGTATCTAAAATATCTAAAGACACTGTAATAAAAAGATAGTTGTCATTTTTTATATTGTTAATAACAATAAATGAATCTTCATTAAAGAAATCATGATTGTTGAGTATAATATTTTGTTGGAGTTTTAGTGATGTTAATAATGATGTATTATCTATATTAATCACTTCATTTTGATCATTATAAAGAAGTGTCCCTTGTATGTATCCATAATAATTTATTGTTTTTTGATCACAAAACTGTTCTAAGAGGTTGAATATTTGTTGATCTTCTAAGTCATAATCATTAATAAATTGAGAGATTAAATTTAATGTATTTATCTCTTTTTTTAATTTTTGATCGATAACTTGTGCAGATTGGTCAATAACGAGACTTGTATAATCTTCTATTTCACTATATAATTCCTTTGATATATTTAACATATAAAAAAAGGAACAAACAATTAAAAACAAAAAGCATATGAGAACGACAAATAGTGATCTATTTTTGAGTTTCATATTTATTCCTCCTTTAATTAATATAACATATTTATTTGAATTAATGGTAATATTTTCTATATTCAAATAAAAAAAGAAAGGACAGACCATGAAAAAAATTGATCAAATCATAGTTGTAGAAGGAAAGAGTGATACACAGTTATTAAAGACATTATTTGATGTTGAAACTATTGAAACAAATGGATTATCAATGAGTGATGAAATTTTAGAATATATTGCAGAAATGCATGATAAAAAAGGGGTTATCGTTCTGACTGATCCTGATTATCCTGGACAATGTATAAGACAAAGAATAATTGAAAGAGTCCCTGGGGCTAAACATGCTTTTGTTGAAAAGAAAGATGCTGTTGGTAAAAAGAAATTAGGGATTGCTGAAGCAAGAGAGAGTGCAGTGATTGAAGCTTTAGAAAACCTTGTGACATTTGGTGAGCATAGTGAGTCAATAACTTGGTCTGAATTTATTGACTTAGATATAATTGGAGACAAGGAAAAAAGATTAGAGGTTTATAGATTGTTCCATCTGGGTTATGGGAATGCAAAGACATTATTTAAGAGACTTAATATGGCACAAATTACACAATTAGATATTATTGAAATGTATAATAAAAAACAATCAAGTGAGTCTTGATTGTTTTTGTTATTCTGCAACAGTACGTAATGTAATAGATTTGACCATAACTAAATTTTGAACTTTTTTGTTTTGAATGACAACTTTCCATACAAGTAAAGAAACAACTGTATCAAAGAGTGCGTGTAAGATTGTTCCAATACCGACTAAGACAAATAACATATAGAATAGATCTGCAATAGACATTGTATTTATATAAAATGGAATGACAACAATAACTTCACCAAGAGCATGTATGAGTGCTAAGGCAACTGAGAATAATACTGTAGATGAAACTTTGTTAAATACATTTGGTTTCTTAACTAAGTAGAATGCCCCAATACTTGCAAAGAGTACATGAGAGAATGCACGAAGCACAACAACTAATGGGAATCCAGCCATAAAGAATCCTAATGTTGTTCCTAATGCGACAGCAATTGCGACTTTAGGTGAAATAAACATTGCGATAATAATAGCAACATGTGATCCTAAAGTAAAAGACATAGGTCCAAATTGAAGCTTTATTGGTGAAACCATAGGAATTAAAATACCTATAGCCATAAGTAATGCAGAAATAACGAGCTTAAATGTTTTATTATTCATAAATCCCCCTCTATGTGTCTTGACACATATCAATACTGTAATAGAATTCGTTAGAATTGTCAATAATATGTTGATAAAATAATGATATAGTTGACATAATGACAAAAACGAATTAAGATATAATCAAGTAAAAGTTAGAGGAAGCAATGCAGATGAGTAAGACATGGAGCCGGCGGGCTGTGAAATGTTCGAAAGGTAATCATTGCCGAAAGATAAAACTTGGCGAAGGTTTATCTTGGGGTTATGGGAAATACTTATAACACTCCTTCACGTATGTGGAGAGGCGCTATTAATCAAGACATTAAGTCGTGTTAATAGCACGACTTTTATTAATATAAAATAAAGGAGAAACTTATGAAAAAACTATTAAAAGTTCTTTGCTGTTTCGCTATGGTCGCAACTTTAGTGGCATGTGGTGGTAATGATGATACAGCAGAAAAAACACAATTTGTTGTTGGGATGGAATGTGGATATGCTCCATTTAACTGGCAATCAAGTAATGCTACTGATACTTCAGTATCATTAGGAAATGCAGGGTATGCTGATGGGTATGATGTTATTATTGCTCAAAAAATTGCAGATGAATTAGGATTAGAATTAGTTATCAAGAAAATTTCTTGGGATGGTTTAATTCCAGCTTTAGAAGCAGGAGAAATTGATGCTATTATCGCAGGTATGACTGCAAATGCTGATCGTGAAGAAGGTGTTGACTTTACAACTCCATATTATGATTCAGAAGGAATGATCATGATCGTTAGAAAAGGTGGAGAAGAAGCTGGTTACACTAGCATTCAAGACTTTAGTGGTAAAAACGTAGTTGGTCAAAAAGCAACAAACTATGATGATGTTATTGATCAAATTGAAGGTGTTAACCATGTAACACCAAAAGCAACTTACCCAGAAATGGTTGTTGCTTTAAGACAAAGTGAAGTTGATGCTATTACTGCTGAAATGGCTGTTGCTGAAGGTATTTTAGCTGCTAATAGTGATTTAGATGTTGTTACTTTTGCAGAGGGGCAAGGGTTCGATGCTGATACGACAGTATCAATTGGATTAAAAGAAGGAACAAGAGGAACTGATTTCTTCAACCAAGTTCAAGCAGCATTAGATAAAATTACAGTTGAATTAAGAAAAGAATTAATGGCTAGCGCTGTTAATAATCAACCAGCTGGAGAATAATTATGAATATTGATTTCTTAAAATGTTGGGAGATATTTACACGTAACTGGCCAATATTTGTGTATGGTATACAAATGACTTTATGGTTTGCCTTTGCTGGGACAATCATCGGGTTCATTATTGGTCTACTTGTTGGGGGTATTAGATCAGTTGAAATTAATGAATATGATTCAATGATTGTTAAAATCTTAAAAAGAATCGCAAGATTGATCACTGGTTTCTATATTTGGGTTTTTAGAGGAACACCAATGATGATTCAAGCTATGTTCTTATACTATTTATTAAAACCTATCTTAGGATGGACACCATTCTCTGCTGGGACAATCATTATTTCTGTTAATACAGGTGCTTATATGGCTGAGATTATCCGTTCTGGGATTCAATCAATTGATAAAGGTCAAAATGAAGCTGCAATGAGTTTAGGGATGACAACAACTCAAACATTAATGTCTATTATCTTTCCTCAAGCAATTAAGAATAGTTTCCCTTCAATAGGAAATCAATTGATTGTTAATATTAAGGACAGTTCTATGTTAAATGTTATTTCCGTAACAGAGTTGTATTTTCAAACAACGTCTATTGCAGGGTCAAACTATAAATATGCTGAAACATTCTTTGTATCTGCTCTTATTTACTTATTCTTAACGACAATCAGTTCGTTTATCTTAAATACAATTGAAAATAGATTGAATGGTAAAAAAAGAAGTTATAAAGACTTTTGCAGTTAGGAGATTATATGGAACCAATAGTACAAGTCAAACATTTAAAAAAGCATTTTAATCAATTAGAAGTATTACACGATATTGATTTTAATATTAATAAAGGTGAAGTTGTCACAATTATCGGATCTAGTGGTAGTGGTAAATCAACAATGTTACGTTGTATCAATATGCTAGAAAGAGCTGATGGTGGTGAAATTCTATTCCATGGTGATGATATATTAACTGGTCAATTAAATGTTAATCAATTCAGAGCTAAAGTAGGGATGGTATTCCAAAACTTTAATTTATTTAATAACCTATCAGTTGTTGAAAACTGTATGGTAGGACAAATTAAAGTCTTAAAAAGAAAAAAAGAAGAAGCAAAAGAAATTGCTTTATCATATTTAGAAAAGGTTGGAATGCAAAGCTTTGCTGATAAACCAAGTGGTCAATTATCAGGTGGGCAAAAGCAACGTGTTGCGATTGCAAGAGCTTTATGTATGAATCCAGAAGTATTATTGTTTGATGAACCAACAAGTGCCCTTGATCCAGAAATGGTTGGTGGTATCTTGGATGTTATGAAACAGTTAGCCTCTGAAGGATTGACAATGATTGTTGTTACTCATGAAATGGCATTTGCGAGAGATGTTTCTACACGTGTTGTCTTCATGGATAAAGGTGTTATTGCTGAGCAAGGGACACCACAAGAATTATTTAACAATCCAAAAGAAGAACGTAC
>CAMTOK010000109.1 GCA_947074115.1 uncultured Erysipelotrichaceae bacterium
ATAGTGATATATCTTTTTATTATTTATATAAGTTGATTATTATAAATTATTTCTAATTCATTTAATGTATTTAGGTATTCTATTAATTCATCGATAAATATAGATGTTGCTTTTTTTATACCCGCTCTTGGGTATTTGTAAGTAAGCAAATATATTATTCTTGAGGGGGCATCTTTTATTTCGTGCCATGTGTATTGAGGGTTATCCTTTATGAGTACTTGCGCAGCACTAATTGGAATGATCGTCCAATGATTAATATTTTTCAGATAACTTATTTGCATTGTCACTGTTCCAACAGTAATATGCCTCCTTGATTGTGATTTGAATAGATGTTTATGCCAATACTCATATTCTTTAGAACTGGCAAGATATATCTCGTCACGTAAAGACAAATCATTTATATCGTGAGTTTTATTAAAAAGATGTTGTTTATGTGTTACTAAAACCATTCGCTCTCGATAAAGGGGAGTTGTTATAATGTTTTGATATTTATATCGATTTATACAAAAACCAATATCACATAGTTGATTGTCAACTTGTCTATGAATTTCACTTGAGTGGTGAGTTTTAATTGTAAGTACTATTTCATCAAACTGTTCTGCTATATCTTGATAGAGTGGTGCAAAGGTATGCATATTAATTAAATCTGTAGCAGCAATTTTTAATTCTTGGAAAAACTCTAAATCTTTTAATCTATTTGCATCTTGCCATAAAGCAAACCATTGCTGTGCGATTGGGAGAAATTCCTCACCTGCTTGTGTCAATGCAATTTTTCTAATACCCTTTTGCCTATGAAAAAGGGTTATCCCTAATTCAGTTTCAAGTTGTTTAATTCTCGTGCTTGCGGTTCCTTGTCCTATATACAGTGATTCTGCTGCCTTCACAATACTACCTACATCATAGATTTTTAAAAATGTTTCAATATCATCGTATTTCATTATCTTCTCCTAATATGTAAATATATTTGTATTATAGATATTATATATCAATTATATCTGATATACAATAATTACAATGTGTTATAAAATTGTAGTGTAATCAAAGGCCTATAGATTATAGAATAAAAAAAGGGGAAGAAAAATGAAAGAAAAATTAATGAATAGTCTATTAAAGATGTCAACAGCTATTCAAAATCAAAAATACATGACAGCCATTAAAAATGGATTTACTATCATGTTACCACTTATAATTATTGGTTCATTTTGTACGTTATTTACTAATATTATTTGTTCTACAACGCCTGGTGCTTTTTCTTTAGCAAATATTTCTGGTTTAGAATGGTTAGCTAATATTTCACCTATGTTTTCAGCAGTTAATTATGCAACTATGAATTTGTTAGCTATTTATGCTGTTTTATTTGTTGCATATGAGTTAGCAAAATACTATAAGTTAAAAGATAGAATAACATGTTCGGCTGTTTCATTAGGAGCATATATTACTTTATGTGCTACACATGTAGCAATTTCAGTTGAGGGTGTCGCAGATCCTGTAAAAGTATCAAATGTCTTAAGTTCAACATATACAGGTGTTCAAGGTTTATTTATGGCGATGATCGTCGCTATTGTCGCTACTGAATTGTATAGAATTACATCAGGGGTGGAACGATTTAAAATTCATATGCCTGATTCTGTACCAAGTAACATTGCTGCAGCATTTAATGCTTTAATTCCTGGATTGATTATTGTCTTTGCAATTTCTGCATTCGGTTTGATATTTGAGATAGGGTTAAATATTACTTTATTTGAAGTCATTAACCTTGTCATTCAAAAACCGTTGCAAGGGTTATTAACTGGATTACCTGGATATTGTTTTATTTTCTTTATGTCAACCCTATTGTGGTTCTTTGGAATCCATGGAACACAGGTGTTAAAACCAATTTATCAAGCAGCATTAATCGCTGCAGTAGCTGAAAATGCCCAGGCAGTTGCTAATGGACAGCAAGCTACACTTATTTTAAATGATGCATTTAGGGCAAGTTTTACAACTATTACGGGTGCAGGGGTTACCGGTGGACTCATATTAGCAATATTTATCTTCTCAAAGCGTGATGATTGGAAAGCAATCGCAAAATTAAGTATTCCTTGCGCCATATTTAATATTAATGAACCAATGATTTTTGGTTTACCGATTGTTTTAAATCCAATTCTAGGTATACCATTCATGTTAGCTCCAATTTGTACTGCGGTATTTGGGTATTTTATGACAAAAATAGGTTTTGCAACTGTTATGACAGTTATATCTCCATGGACAACTCCAGCTGGGATACAAGCATTTTTAAACTCTAGTGGTCACTTAGGGACAGCAATCACCCAAATACTTGCTATATTATTAGCTTTCCTTATCTATACTCCATTTGTTATTGCTGCTAATAAGATGAAGGAAAAAGAAGAATTAAATATCGAGGGAGAAATGTAATGAAGGATTATAGATCAGAATTCCCAAAAGATTTCCTTTGGGGTGGAGCAATTGCAGCCAATCAAGCAGAAGGTGCTTGGAATGTCGATGGTAAGGGATTGGATATGGCTTATTGCTTTCCAAATGGCTTACATTATAAATACCAAGGTCTACCAAAGCAAGGTGTATATTATCCTCAAGCAGATGCTATTGATTTCTATCATCGCTATAAGGAAGATGTGGCACTATTTGCTGAGATGGGATTTAAAGTATTTAGAACATCTATTCATTGGACTAGAATATTTCCTAATGGAGATGAATCGAGTCCTAATGAAAAGGGACTACAATTTTATGATGATCTATTTGATGAACTCATCAAATACGATATAGAACCATTAATAACAATATCTCATTATGAAATGCCTGTTCATTTGGTAGAAACATATGGGAGTTGGACAAATAGAAAATTAATAGGATTCTTTGAAAAATATTGTGAAACAATATTTAAGAGATATAAAAATAAAGTGAAATATTGGTTAACGTTTAATGAAATCAATAATATGAGACGAAATGCAGATTATGTAGCTGGTGTTGTTTTTAATGGGACAGAGAATAGAAGTCAAAG
Organism: uncultured Erysipelotrichaceae bacterium; assembly: GCA_947074115.1. Taxonomy (GTDB): domain Bacteria; phylum Bacillota_I; class Bacilli_A; order Erysipelotrichales; family Coprobacillaceae; genus CAMTOK01. The sequence continues at coordinate 3,020 of CAMTOK010000109.1, forward strand.
ACAAAATCTAATATATCAAGCAGCACATCATATGTTTGTAGCGAGTGCACGAGCGAACCGCCTATGCCGTGAAATTATTCCAAATGCTAAAATAGGGTGTATGCTATCACTCAGTAATATATACCCATACAATTGTGATCCAATTGCAGTCTTCGAAACAATGGATATAAGAAGAAAATCATTATTTTATTCTGATGTCATGATTCGTGGAGAATACCCAGGGTATATTCTAAGATCATGGGATGAGGACAATGTTCATATTGATATAGAAGATGGAGATTTAGAACTCATAAAATCACATCCAAGTGAATTTCTAGCATTTAGTTATTATAAGACATCAGCCCATGAAGCAGGAAAACCCTCTTTCTTTGATACGGGAGGAGAACAAAACTCTTTGAACCCATTTTTAGAAACAAGTGAGTGGGGATGGCAGATTGATCCTTTAGGGTTTAGATATACACTTAATGAACTTTATGATCGTTATCAAATTCCACTATTTCCAGTTGAAAATGGACTAGGAGCTAATGATGAGGTTATTGATGGCATGATACATGATCAATATCGTATTGATTATCTTGAGAAACATCTAAAAGCTATGAAAGAAGCGATAAAGGATGGCGTTGATATTATGGGTTATGCCTATTGGGGACCAATTGATATTGTTTCTGCAGGAACCGGAGAAATGAAAAAAAGATATGGTTTTATATACGTAGATAAAGACAATGATGGTAATGGAACATTAAAACGCTATAAAAAAGACTCATTTAATTGGTACAAACATGTTATTCATACAAATGGTCTTGAGTTATAAAAAAAGCTAATGGGTATTATTAATCTTCAAATTGAACTCTTTATTTTGATGGGTATTGGTTTTATTTTAGCAAAAAAAGGTTATTTCAGTCTTGCAACGCAAAATCAATTATCTAACATTATATTAATGATCATTTTGCCATGCTCCATAATAAAATCGTTCCAAATAGATTTTGATTCTCACTTACTCTATTCAATAATAACTATTTTACTCATATCTTTCGGGATTCAGTTCTTATACTTTATACTAAATAAATATTTATATAACAAAATGGAAATAGATAAAAAGGTGTGTTGTCAATATGCAACAATGGTATCAAACGCAGGTTTTTTAGGAATGCCAATAGCACAAGCGGTTTTTGGAGATATTGGATTACTTTATGCATCGGTATTTCTTATACCTCAAAGAATATTTATGTGGTCTTCGGGAATTACTCTCTTCACTCAAGGAAAGCAATCAAATGTTATCAAACAGGTACTTACACATCCGTGTATAATAGCTATATATATTGGGCTTATATTAATGATATTAAGAAGTTTCCATATTTTCCTACCCGCTTCGCTATCAGATACGATTTCATTAATTGGGCAATGCAGTACGGCATTAAGTATGTTTATCATTGGTGGAATACTCTCCCAAGTTGACATGAAAACTGTCTTTGATCCCGAATCAGTATTGTATAGTCTATCACGTCTGATTATAATACCATTTATTATATTCTGCATTCTTAGAGTATTTAATTTTAATGGAATACCAGCAAATCTATGTGTGCTATTATCGGCTATGCCAGCAGCAAGTACTACAACAATACTTGCTCAAAAGTACGGAGGGAATGCATTGTTTGCGTCAAAATTAGTCTTTGTATCTACTTTATTTTCGCTCATAACCCTTCCGATTGTGACGGTTATAATTATAACTATATAAACAATAAAAGTGATTCACAAACTTCGTGAATCACTTTTATATTAACCCAAGAAA
>CAMTOK010000110.1 GCA_947074115.1 uncultured Erysipelotrichaceae bacterium
TATGCTACTGAAGCAGATAACATTGTTACAAATGGTCCATTCAAAATGACTAAATGGGAACATGACAATGAAATCGTATTAGAAAGAAATGAAGATTTCTACAATGCTGATAGTATTAAATTAGCAAAAATTACAATGAGAATGATTACTGATTCAAATACAGTAATGAATGAATATGTTGCAGGAAACTTAGACTTAGCTGGATTCAGTGGAGATCAAGTGACTCAATTAAAAGACCAAGGTGTTGAAGTGTTAAACTATAGTGACGGTTCTTGTTTCTATTTAGAATTTAACACATCTTTACCAGGATTAAATAATGCTAAAGTACGTCAAGCATTAGCAATCGGAGCTAACGCTCAAGGATTCGTTGATAACGTATTAAAAAATAGTTCTACAGCTGCTTTATCTTATACACCAGAATCAATCAAAGGTGGAGAATTCTCAACTGCGGTTGGTAACTTAATTGATAGACCAACTAATGGAGATTACTCTGCAGCTAAAGCTTTATTAGAAGAAGGATTAGCTGAAGAAGGATTAACTTTAGATACTTTCAAAGTAACTATGATTGGTGATGATGGAGACACAGTAACAACTATGTGTGCATTTATCCAAGAACAATTAAGAGTTAACTTAGGAGTAACTATGGAAATCAACCAAATGCCATACAAATCAAGATTAGAAGCTATGAAAAACAAAAACTTCTCAATCGTATTTGCAGGTTGGGGACCAGATTATAATGATCCTATGACTTTCTTAGATTTATGGGTATCAACTGGTGGTAACAACCACACATCATGGGCTAACAAAGAATTCGATGCTTTAATTCAAGCAGCTTACGCTGAAACTGATGCAGATGCTCGTACTGATATCTTAATTCAAGCAGAAAAATTATTAATTGAAGAAATGCCAATCGCTCCTATGTATCATAGAAAGAGAGATTACGCTGTTTCAACAAGATTAAAAGGTGCTTTAAGAACAGCATTCCAAGATTTAAATTTAGTTAACGCTTACGTTGAATAAAATGAGGGACATTTGGGCTATTACTATAATAGCCCGAATGCTTTTCTTTGTTGCGAACTATGTTAATTTTTGTAGATTAGGAGATATGATTGTCATATATGGTGTAATTATGCTATAATTCATAATTGTCTCATATATGGCTATAATATTGGCCGTAATACGTATAAAAAAGAAGGAGTGGAAAGTGTGAAAAATTATATTTTAAAAAGAATAGGTTTTGCCATTTTAACAGTATTTGTTTTAATGTTAATTACCTTTTTTATGATGCATGCATTGCCTGGGGATCCATTTATTGGTGACAAAGCAATTAGTGAAGCAGCTAAAAATGCTTTAATTGCTAAGTACGGATTAGATAAACCGATCCTTGAACAATTTGTTATGTACATAACAAATGCGTTACGTGGTGATTTAGGTATCTCAATGGGAACGAATAGACCAGTTATGGCAACTATTACTTCTGCATTCCCTTATTCATTTGAATTAGGGCTTCGTTCATTAGTCTTCGCGACTGTTGGTGGAGTTGCATTAGGTTCTTATGCTGCTTTAAAAAGAGGTAAAGCAGGAGATACATGTGCTATGTTAGTTGCAGTATTAGGAGTATCTGTACCAAGTTTCATTGTTGCAGCGTTACTTCAATTCTTCATCTCATTAAAATTACAACAAGCAGTAGGAATTCAAATCTTTGCGATCTCAGGTTGGACGAATGAATTCTCTAAATGGTTACCATCGTTAGCACTTGCGTTTGGTTCATTAGCAACAATTTCTCGTTTAATGAGAACAAGTATGCTTGATGTATTAAGTTCTGATTATATTAAAACAGCAAAAGCTAAAGGATTATCAAACAGTGCAATTATTTGGCGTCATGCAATTAGAAATGCAATTATGCCTGTTATCACTGTATTAGGTCCAATTGCAGCGAGTATCTTAACTGGAGCATTCGTTGTCGAAAAAGTCTTTGCGATTCCTGGTATGGGGCGTTTCTTTGTTACAGCAATCCAATCACAAGATTATACTATGATTGCAGGAACAACGTTGTTCTATGGAGTATTCTTAATTTTAGCGACATTAGTAGTCGATTTATTATATGGAGTTATTGACCCTCGTGTTAATATTTCAAGTGCGAAGGAGTAATAGAAATGGAAGATAAAAAAATAAAAAATTATTCTATCCAAAGTGATATTGATCAAAATGCATTTGAACATGTTGGTCAAGACTTAGATAGTATGAACGAAATTGCCAGACCTAGTATTAGTTTCTGGAAAGATGCGTTCGGTAGAATTAAAAGAGATAAAGTTGCAATTATATTTATTGCAATCTTAGCAGCTGTTGCATTATATGCGATCTTTGCCCCTGTATTCTCACCATACACAATGAGTGAACAACATTATGCACATATGAATGCTGGTATGTTCTTCTCTGAAGGTGACTGTTTCCATATCTTTGGAACAGATACATTAGGTCGTGATTTATTTGTTAGACTTGCTGAAGGAGCAAGAGTTTCATTGTTCATCGCGATTTCTGCGGTAGCAATTAACTGTGTTCTTGGTATTATCTACGGTGGTATCAGTGGATACTTCGGTGGAGTTGTTGATAACGTGATGATGAGAATCGTTGAAGTTATTAACGGTATCCCTTACTTATTAATTGTTATCTTATTAATGGTTATCTTACCAAGAGGTATTATGACAATAGTTATCGCTTACTCAACAGTAGGATGGGTTGGTATGGCTCGTCTGGTTCGTGGTGAGGTTATGCGTTTGAAAGAACAAGAGTTCGTTATTGCAGCTAAGACATTAGGAGCAAGTTCTACGAGAATTATTTCTAGACACTTAATCCCTAACATCTTATCATTAGTGATCGTTAACTTAACATTAGCGATTCCAAGTGCAATCTTTACTGAAGCATTCTTATCATTCATCGGTTTAGGTATCCCAGTTCCTGGAGCATCTTGGGGGACATTAGCAAACGATGGTATTGTTATTTTCCAAAGATTCCCATTACAATTAATTTTACCTGCATTCTTTATCAGTATCACAATGTTAAGCTTCAACTTACTTGGTGATAAGTTAAGAGATGCATTTGATCCGAAATTAAGGAGGTAATAAGAATGAGTCAAAGAATATTAGACATAAAAGATTTATACGTATCATTTGATACATATGCTGGTGAAGTTCAAGCAGTACGTGGTGTTAATTATCATGTAGATGCTGGTGAAGTTTTAGCGGTTGTTGGTGAATCTGGTTGTGGTAAATCAGTAACAGCACAAACAATTATGAAATTAAATCCTATGCCACCTGCAAGAATTAAAAGCGGAGACATCACTTTAGATGGAATTGACATTGTTAATACCCCTGAAGAAGATATGCAAAAAATTCGTGGTAAAGAAGTCAGCATGATCTTCCAAGATCCAATGACATCTTTAAACCCAACTATGCAAGTTGGTAAACAAATTGTTGAAGCAATTAAGCATCATCAAGATTTACCAAAAGCAGAAGCAGAAGCATTAGCTATTGAAATGCTTAAAAAAGTTCAAATTCCAAATGCGGAAGAAAGAGCTAAACAATATCCTCACCAATTCTCTGGTGGGATGAGACAACGTGCTATGATCGCTATGGCCTTATCTTGTAATCCTAAGTTATTAATTGCAGATGAGCCAACAACAGCGTTAGACGTAACTATTCAAGCTCAAATCATCGATTTGTTAGCTGACTTAAGAAAAGAAATGAACACAGCAATTATCTTAATCACTCATGATTTAGGTGTTGTTGCGAACTTAGCGGATAGAGTTGCAGTTATGTATGCTGGAAAAGTTGTTGAAACTGGTACAGCAAATGAAATCTTCTATAACCCATCTCATCCATATACAGAAGCATTATTATCATCTTTACCAAATCATTCATCTGAAAAAGAAGAAAAATTAACGTCAATTGATGGAACACCACCAGACTTAATTAAACCTCCATTAGGATGTGGATTTGCAGCAAGATGTAAAAAATGTATGAAAATTTGTAAAGAAAATCAACCTCCAATGTTTGATTTAGGAAATGGACATACGTCTGCATGTTGGTTATTACATAAAGACTGTCCAACTGAAAGAAAGGAGGCAAAATAATATGGCACAAAATGATGTATTATTATCTTTGCAAGACCTAACAAAAAGCTTCCATGTAACAGGTGGAACATTAAAAGCAGTTAACCATGTTAACTTTGATATCAAAAAAGGTGAAACTGTTGGTTTAGTTGGTGAATCAGGTTGTGGTAAATCAACTTTAGGACGTACAGTTATGGGGATTTATGCTCCAACTGAAGGTAAAATTGTTTACAATGGTGAAGAATTAAATGTTAAAACAGGTAAAGACCGTTTCAACTATGCAAAAAAAGCACAAATGATCTTCCAAGATCCTTATGCTTCATTAAATCCTCGTATGACTGTTGGAGATATCATCGCTGAAGGTATGGTTATCCACGGTATGTACGATGATGCTAAACGTAAAGAAAGAGTTCAAGAATTACTTGAATTAGTTGGTTTAAATAAAGAACATGCAAACCGTTTCCCACATGAGTTCTCAGGTGGACAAAGACAAAGAATTGGTATCGCTAGAGCGTTAGCGATTGAACCTGAATTCTTAGTATGTGATGAACCA
>CAMTOK010000111.1 GCA_947074115.1 uncultured Erysipelotrichaceae bacterium
CCTTGTCCTAAATGAATAAACTTCATATAATCACCAAAGAAATGAATGACGTCATTATCTTCATTAACAATGATTGACGCTGGTAAGAATTGTTCTAAGAAATGAATATAAAGTGATTCTTCACTTGATTCTTTTTCTTGTTTTTCATAATCACTTGGTATATCAAAATGTTCTCTTGGTTCAACATTTAATGAAAACGGAATTGTTTTCATTGTTGGTGAATAACCAAGTAAATTGTGTTTATAGATTTTAGAACTTTGATGAATAGGTTGGAAGACTTCTGAAAACTCCCCAGGAGCTTCACTCTTTCCTAAAAACAAATAGCCATCATGATTCAATGATTTATGGAACATATAGAATATATTCGTTTGTAATGGTGCTTGAAAGTAAATCATAACGTTTCGACAACTGATCAAATCAATCTTACCAAAAGGTGGATCTTGACATAAATTATGATACGCAAAAACAATCTTTCTTCTAATACTCGATGCGATTTGGTATGATCCTTTGACATGGTTGAAGTATTTCGCAATATGATGTTTCTCAAATTGTTGATAAACAACTTCTGGATAAATCCCCTTTGCTGCAATTTCAAGTGCACGTTTATCAACATCTGTCGCAAAGATTTTATATGTACATGTTTTGTTTAATGCTTGAATGACTTCTTCAAAAAGAATCGCAATAGAATACGCTTCTTCTCCAGTACAACATCCCCCAACCCAAATACGAATCACTTCTTTAGGTGTTGCTTTTTTAACAAGTGGTTCAACTACACTTGTTTTTAGATGTTCAAAAGCATCTTTATCTCTAAAGAATTGAGTCACTCCTATTAAGATTTCATTTCCTAACGCTTTCACTTCTTCTTCAGATGATTCTAATATAGCCAAATAGTCTTCTAGTTCAGCAACATGATTAATAACCATACGCCTTTCTAATCGTCTTAAAACTGTTTTGTCTTTATATAGAGTAAAATCAATATGCGTATGTTTTTTTAATAATGAATAGATCACATTTAACATCTCTTCATGTGTTCTCATAGCTTCGCTCAATTCATTTTCATCAACACGTGGTAAGCGTGATAATACCTCTACCTCATAGGCAATTCCCTTTGGTGATAAGACAAAGTCAATTAATCCTGTGAGAATGGCGTTTCGAGGCATACCATCAAATTTAGCCGTCTCTAAATTTTGTGCAAAGGTAATTCCATTGTGTTCTTTTATTGCCCTTATTCCTTGAACACCATCCGTACCTGTTCCAGAGAGTATAATACCAATTGCCTGTTCTTGTTTTACCTTAGCTAATGATTCAAAGAAAACATCTATAGGGTGATGCAATTCATTTTGTTCATAAACTTTTAAGGCAAAATGATCATTTTCAATTGTCATGTTGTGATTTGGTGGAACCAAATACACATGCGAAGACAGAATATCCATTCCATCAGTCACTTCATTGACTGGCATGTTCGTATACTTTCTTAATAACTCTACTAAGACACTCTTATAATCTGGTGCCCTATGTTGAATAACCACAAATGCAGCTGATTCTAAATTTCCAAGACAAGAAAATAATAACTGTAAAGCTTCCAATCCTCCAGCTGATGCGCCAATACCAACTATTATTTCTGGTCGTTTTGTTTTATTGTGTTCTCTCACCTATTTTCCTCCCAAACTGTTTTGATAATTAAATTTTATCATGGTTCGACATTTTCCTCAATATATGAGATACAAGATATTGTCATTTTTATCCATTATTCATTTGTTTGAATGTCACACTTTTTTATGTCTTTCATATCTTATTGTATAAAAGTTAGCGAACACTAACTTTTAGAAAGGTGATAAGATGAATGATGTATTATTTGCGTTTTTACTCACGCTATTCGCTGGCCTGAGTACTGGTATTGGAAGTTGTGTTGCCTTCTTTGCGAAAAAGACCAACAAAAAGTTTTTATCCATAAGTTTAGGATTCTCTGCAGGAGTCATGATTTATGTATCCATGATAGAAATTTTCTTCAAGGCACAAGATTCTCTTATTGGGGAACTTGGAACTAGACTTGGAAGTTGGATCACTGTTATTTCCTTCTTTGGTGGAATGCTCGTCATTGCCCTCATTGACAAACTCATTCCCTCTGAAGAAAATCCCCATGAATTAAAAAATATGTCCATGCAAGACATGGACATAGAGAATAGACAGAAACTTCAACGTATGGGTGTCTTTACTGCAATCGCAATTGCGATTCATAACTTCCCTGAAGGATTAGCGACTTTTGTTTCCGCACTTCAAGATCCCTCTATCGCTATCCCCATTGTCGTTGCGATAGCGATTCATAACATTCCTGAAGGAATCGCTGTTTCTGTTCCAATTTATTATGCGACAGGTTCTAAAAAGAAAGCCTTTATCCACTCTTTCTTATCAGGACTCACTGAACCAATTGGTGCCCTTGTCGGATGGTTAATATTAATGCCTTTTATGAATGATGTCGTCTTTGGCATTATCTTCGCAGGGGTAGCGGGTATTATGGTTTTTATTTCTTTTGATGAACTCTTACCTGCTGCTAAAGAATATGGTGAACACCACTTATCTTTATATGGTTTAATAGCTGGTATGGTACTCATGGCCATTAGCCTTTTACTCTTTATCTAACAAAAAGAATCATGACTTCGTCATGACCCTTTTTGGTTTAATGCATAATTTTCAATTAACAAATGATCAAATTGATCTTTTGACATAGGTTTATAGAAGAAATAGCCTTGTAGCTTATAACATCCATTAGCGACAAGCCAATCCGCATCTTCTTTTGTTTCTACACCTTCAGCAATCATGTCCAATCGTAAACGATAGCACATATCAATGATTGTCATTAAGATATTGTTTCTTTTCTCTACATCATCACCACACATTAAGAATTTCATATCCAGTTTGAGAACATTAACATCTAAATCCTTTAAGATATTGAGTGATGAGAACCCTGATCCAAAGTCATCCATTTGAACAACAAATCCTATCTTTTGTAGTCTCTTTGTTGTTTCTATTAATTGATTAGAATTCTTTTCATATGCACCTTCAGTGATTTCTAATTTAAGAAGAGAAGGTGGAATATTGTATTTTGTGACAAGTGACTCCATAACCTCTGTTAGTTTAGGATTATATATATCAACTCTTGAGATATTCACTGAAACAGGGAGTGTTTTATCAATCCCATATTGATGAATCCATTCATTTAGATATATACAACATTTTTCCCATACATAAATATCTAACTTACTGATTTCTCCTGTTTTTTCAAACAGAGGGATAAATATATTTGGTGGAATAAGACCTCTTGTCGGATGAGCCCATCTGACAAGTGCTTCTGACCCAATAATTTCTTCAGTTGCGTAGTTCACTTGTGGTTGGAAATAAATGACGAACTGTTCTGCAATTAATGCATCTTCTAAATCAAGTAACAATTCTCTTTCATCCATAACATTCTTATGTGTCATTTCATCATAATATTGAATTGGGTTGCTTGTATTGTCTTTCCCACTCTTTAAGGCAATCAGTGCACGATCGCACATATTCGCAACATCGAGTGTTAAATCAATGACTTCATATATACCCATATGAATACCTATTGTTAAATAGAGTTCCTTTTTCACAAGATTGTGGAGTTCCTCTAATAAGTCATGAGGTTCCATAACACCTTTTTCCATAAATATCGCAAAGTGATCTGAATACAAACGACCAAATATAGCTTTGTCTTTTAATATTTTCTTTAATAAGATCCCTATATTCTTTAATAGAACATCACCTTGGACCATACCATTAGAATCATTAAAGAATTTAAAGCCATCAATATCAAAACGGATGAGAAGATATTCACTTATAGCGTGTGTATCTATATATTGCCTAACTGCTTTGTAAAGTCCATATTTGTTATAAAGATGTGTTTTATCATCAATATGAGCAATCTCTAATTGATGAGATTGATGTTGTAATATTTTTTGGAAATAGTCATGTTTTTTCCTATTTTCACCTTGATAGATGTCCTCTAAGACATACTTTACTCTTTTTTGAATAATCTCTTTCGGTTTATTATAAGGAATGACTTCTCTGACTCCATATTGGAATAAGAGTTCTTCAACTTCTGTATTGTCTTCTTCAATTAAGACCATTGATGTAATACTAAAATCATGTAAATCTTTATATCGATTAATATAGCTACCGACATAAGGGAACTGTGATACCCTAATCTTATAAACAATCACATCGACTGCCACTTCGCGAATATAGTGAAGAAGTGCCTCACGATCACAATAATGACGTCTGACGTTCATAGGGAATAAGTCTGCATAAGCTTCATTCTCTTCATCAACGATTAACACATCAATATGATGGGCAGTGGATTCGTCAATATGACCGAGTTCTTCTTTGTAGACAACAATGTCATCACCCCAAGATAATGAAACATCACATGACAATTGTGCACGTTCACACAATTGATCATAATTGGCTTCACTTTTCTTAGATAAGGCAATACCACATTTCACATCAAATGTTTCCATTCCCATAATGGTAGTTGTGACATTGTGAATATGTTCTAGATAAACTCTAACTTTGGCCTTAACATCCGCCTCGCTTTCAACATTCAT
>CAMTOK010000112.1 GCA_947074115.1 uncultured Erysipelotrichaceae bacterium
AGCTTTTTCGTAAAAGATTTAAAATAGGTTCCTTAAGTATATCAATACTTTTAAGTATCTAAACTCAGTGTGATATTAGCCCTTATTTAAAGATGTTATTCTATTTCATATAAATGAAAAAGAACTCATGATTTTTGAATGAAAACCATTGAGTTCTTTAAATTTTATTTCTTTTTTTATTTAGCTTTTTTTCTTAATAACCATAATCCACTAAATGAAATCATTAATGTTGAGTACGCTTTTAATAATTCAAAATTTGAATCAGATGTGTTTGGTGTTTTACTTGGATCTTTTCCACCTTCTATCCCTAAAATACTATAATGAATATTCTCAACTATAAATCCTGTTGTTGAGTCACCATAGATTTCTACCTCGTAATTATCTATAGGTCTTTCATCAACTGAATAGACAATTAATTCGTTATTTGAATCGTATATAGGTAGGTCATTAACTTGAACTTTCCAATTATTAAAATCTCCTAATGAATACGTTTGAATTAATTCTTCATTTGCGTAAAGATATACTGTTACAGTATCACCTTTTGGTCCATACCAAACTTTTTCAATTGAGAATGAAATCAATTGTTCTTGTGTATTTGTAATAGTAAATCCTGTACTTTGGTTACCTACAATTTCATATGAATAATGTTCAAGAGGTGATTCATCAATTGTATAAATAATCTCTTTACCTGAATCATCATATTTTGATAGATTTATAAATTCATATTTCCAATTGTCTTTCTCTGTTATTTTAACAACCTGTAGTGTTGTACCGTTTGCTAGTAGAGAAACAGTTATTGAATCGGTAGGATCTCCGACCCATGTTTTATGAACAGTAAAACTTACAAACTCTTCAATTTCGCTATTCGTAATTGTATAGCCATTAACCTCTGATGTGTAACCTTCTACTGCATCTTCTGTAATTGTGTAATTGATGAGTTTTCCATCCTTGTATTTAGGAAGATTTTTAAATTCATACTTCCAATTCATTTCAGATGTGATTGCTTGTGATTTGATAATCTCACCATCAGCTAACAATTGAACATTTATAGAAGTCGGTCTTTTATTTAAAAGGTTATTTTGATCTTTCCATACCTTAACAACAGGGACACTTGTTATTTCAGTCTCTCTTGTATTCGTAAGAGTATAACCATTTATTGATGATGCATATCCTTCTACATCATCTTCACTTACTGTATAAACGATTTCTTTACCATCTTTATACTTAGGTAAGTGAGTAAATTCATACTTCCATCCCATTTCTGATGTGATTGATTCTGATTTGATTTTTGTCCCATCAGCAAATAAGTTAACGAAAATGAAATCCGGTCTTAAACCATCTTGATCGTTATTATCGTTCCATACTTTGATAACTGGAACACTTGTCATATCAGTTGTACGACTATTTGTAATCGTATAATGATCGATGACTGTTGAATATCCATCAACTGTTTCTTCATTAATTGTATATACTATTTGTTTACCATCTTTATACTTTTGAAGATTTGTAAACTCATATTTCCAATCCATTGTTTCAGTAATAAGTTTAGAATCAATTTTTTCTCCATCAGCATAGAGGTTCACTTGTATTGATGTTGGTCTGATTCCATCTTGGTTATTCGAGTCATTCCAAACCTTGATTACAGGAACACTTGTTATTTCTGTACTATGTTTGTTGGTAATCTTATAACCACCTATCGATGTTGTATAACCATTCACTTCATCTTCTTGTAGAGTATAGTTAATTTTGACACCATTATTGAATTCTTCAAGGTTTGTAAATTCACCTTTCCAATTCATTAACTCAGTGATAACTTTCGTTTCAATTAACTCACCGTTACCATAGAGATGAACAGTTATAGAATCAGGTCGTAGTCCATCTTGATTGTTAAGATCGTCCCATACTTTTGTAACTGGAATTGAAATCGTACCTGGTACATGTGTATTTGTAATTGAATATTGATCTATTGATGTTGTATATCCACTCACTGCAACTTCTTGTACTGTATAAACAATCTCCTGACCATCTTTATATTTTGGTAATTCTGTAAAATCATAACACCATCCATCTTGTTCACTTATTTCAACTGTATCAACAGTTGTTCCATCAGCGAGTAAATGAACAGTAATTGATGTTGGTCTCATTCCATCTTTATTGTCTTGGTCATCCCAATTCTTTTCTACACTAATAGACTTTGTTTCTGGTATATGTGTATTTGTTAATGTATGACCATCTATTGTAGAAGAATATCCTGTTACAGATTCTTCTTGAATTGTATAGGCAATAATTTTACCATCTTTATATTTTGGTAAGTTAGTAAATTCATAGCTCCAATTTGTCGTTTCATCAATCACAACAGATCTAACAAGATTATTATCTGCAAATAGATAGACAGTAATCGTATCTGGACGGAGACCATCTTGATCATTATGATCATCCCATACTTTTAAAACAGGAATTGATACTTTTTCTGGGGCATGGGTATTTGTAATTGAATATTGATCTATTGATGTTGTATAACCTTTTACTGATACTTCATTAATACTATAAACGATGCGTTTACCTTCTTTGTATTTTGGAAGATTTGTAAATTCATACTCCCAATTCATATCAGAAGAGATCGTGTGAGATTTTACCTTTTCTCCATCCGCAAAGAGATTGACAATAATTGAATCTGGCCTTATTCCATCTTGATTATTATGATCATCCCATACCTTAACAACTGGAATAGAAATCACTTCTGATTCTCTTGAGTTAATGATTGTATATCCATCAATAGTTGTTGTGTATTTTGGGACGACATCTTCACTTATTGTATATGCAATTTCTTTACCCGCCTTGTATTTTGGTAAATCATTAAACTCATATTTCCAATCCATGTCTTCTGTGATTGAAATACGTGTTACTTCTTCACCATTTGCAAGAAGGCGAACGACTATTGAAGTCGGTCTAAATCCATCGTTATTGTCATCGTCTATCCATTGTTTGACAACAGGAATTGAAATCACTTTTGGAGTATAACTATTTGTGATTGTAAAGCCATCAATATGTGTTGTATAGTGATCAACTTTATCTTCAGTAATTGTATACTCAATGATTTTACCATCTTTATATTTTGGTAAGTTTGTGAATTCATATTGCCACTGAGACAACTCATTCAATTTCTGTGAAGCCACTTCCTCTTGATTCGCTAGGAGGCGAACCAAGACAGAATCAGGTCTCACTCCATCTTGGTTATTTAAATCATCCCATAGTTTTTGTACAGGGATTGAGATGATTTCTGGTTCATGTGTATTTTTGATAGTGTACCCACTAATTTCAGTTGAATATCCTTTTACACTTGTTTCTGTAATAGTGTATTCTATCTTTTCTCCAGCTTTATACTTTGGTAGATTTGTAAATTCATGTGTCCAATCATTTGCATGAGTCATTTGAATTGTTTGAATTTCAACACCATCAGCTAAAAGCTGAACAGTAATTTCAGTTGGTCGTAATCCATCTTGATTATTTGCATCAATCCATTCTTTATTAACGAGAACTGATGTTATTTCTGGAGTATACGTATTTATAAGGTTATAACCATCAACCTCTTTTGTATAATCACCTGTATTGACTTCATCAATTGAATAATAAATCTCTTTTTCATCTTTATATTTTGGAATATTAATAAACTCATATTCCCAGTTCATTGATTCATCAACGACAATTGAATCGACGACAATACCATCAGCTAACAAATTAACTGTAATTTTATCTGGACGGATTCCATCTTGATTGTTTGCATCTACCCATGTCTTTATACCGGCAACACGGGTTACCTCTGGTACGTGAGTATTTGTGATATTGTATCCATCAACATTTGTAGTATATTGATCTACCAAATCTTCACTAATTGTATATGTTATTTCTTTTCCATCTTTATATTTTGGTAAGTTTGTAAACTCATATGACCAATTTAATTCTGATGATAGCGTATAATGCGAAACTTCTTCTCCGTCTGCATAAAGTCTTACAGTAATTGTTTCTGGTCTTTTACCATCCTGATTATTTGCATCATCCCAAATTTTTCTTACAGGCACAGAAACATTATCTGTAATGTGTGTATTTGTGATTGTATAATCCGAAATTTTTGAAGTATAGCCTTCTACAGACAACTCATTCAGTGTATATCTAATCTCTTCTCCATCTTGATATTTCGGTAAGTTTTCAACTGTATATTTCCATCCCATTGAATCAGTAATTTCAATAACTTGCACTTCAACATTATTAGCTAAGAGCTGTACAGTGATTTTATTTGGTCTTACGTTATCTTGATTATTTGCATCAACCCATATTTTTTCAATTGATACTGAAGTTTCTTCTGGTATATGTGTATTGATGAGATTAAGTTGATCAAATGATTTAGTATATCCCTCATAAGAATCCTCGTCAACTGTGTAACTTACCTTGTTTTCGTTTTGATACATAGGAAGGTCAGTAAATTCATATGACCAATCGGTTTCTAAACTGACTTCTTGAGATTTTACGATACTTCCATTCGCTAATAAATAGACAGTAATTGAATCCGGTCTGATTCCATCTTGATTATTTGCGTCATCCCATGTTTTACTTCCTGATATAG
>CAMTOK010000113.1 GCA_947074115.1 uncultured Erysipelotrichaceae bacterium
TTTCCTGTTTGTGTAGATGCATCTTGTCTAATACCATCTACATAATACTCGATGACATAATCATGAGTATAGAAATTTAATACAAGTTCGTTATTACCAGTTCTAGAAATTGTTAATGATGCTTTGTTATCAGGATGTGCTTTATAGTTAGCATATTCACCAATATATAAAGCTTCAATTTCGTCGCCTTCTTTAACTGATTCATTTTTTCCACGTGTTTGCGTATGAGACTCATTGACGATTTTATCATCCACTTTATATACAATTTTATAATCAAATGAGTAGTATCTCAATTCAGCTATACGGTTTCCTAAATCAGTAATGACTAAATCTCTAGGATTACCACTAGCTGCAATATATTTACTAAATTCATTTGTGTATTGTGGAAGTTTTACCTCACCTGCAAGAGCTTTATCTCCAATATCAGTGATTTGGTCTTGTAATACATCATCTAAATAATAGAGGAACTGATATCCATATGTTGAGAAATTTAAATCAATAACAGTTTTATCTTCTTTAACCTCATAAGGTACAACATTATTAGGATCTGCCTTATAATTTTTATACTCTGATATTTTAGAGAAGACCATCATTGTATCTTTTTCCACATATGATGTCTCAGAATCTACTTTAACTCCATCAACAATATAGTTTACAGTATAACTATAGTTATAATAATAAATATTTAATTCATTTGTTCCTTTGATTATAGTACCTGAATATTGATTTGAAGTATCTACTACATACTTAGCCGCATATTTAGCTTTTTTATCAGTAGAGGCACTAAAAGTATCACCAACTTTGCCTTTACCATCTTCTTTGTCTAATGGTTTTCCATCTAGATAATAGTTAATAACCCATGGAATACTCACTAGGTTAACATTTAGAATATTCTTACCATCTACTATTGTTAATGTTAACTCTTGGTCTGGTAGAAGAGCGTACAATTTCTCTAATTCTTCCGTCTTGGCTGTTATGACTGAACCAATAGTCGTTTTATCTGAATCCTTACTATGCCAATTACCATCTACAAAATAATTAATTGTATAATCTACTGAAGTAAATTTTAACACTAACTTATTATCTTCTATATTAGAAGAAATTGTTAGTGAATCCTTATTGTTAGGATCAGCCTTATACATTGAATACTTATTTGTATTGACTGCATTAATAACATCTCCTAGCTTTACTTCTTCGCCTGAAGATCTTATTTGTGTAGATTCATTTTGAATAAGTCCATCAACATAATATAAAATTTCATATTCATATGAAGAGTAATGCAATTCTATATGATTTTTTGATTTATCACCACTGATTTTAAATTCAGTAGGATTTGTTGCATCTGCTATAAATTTTGAAGAAAGGTCTTCATCATAATCAATAGTGATTTTTTGCCCATTTTCTCCTTTATTTATTTGTGCATATGCTGTTCTTTCTACACCATCAACAAAATACCTAATAGAATAATCATAAGACTCAAAGTAAAGTTTAATCTTTTGATCTTCAGTACCATCAATAACAAGTTCATCAGATATTAACTTCATAAACTCATATTTTGTGTTATAAGAATCAAAGTGAGTTGCTGTTACTACATCGCCAATTTTGCCGTTAGCCGCATGTTCATTAACCTTTTTACCATCTACATAGTATTCAACAGTTAACTCATAATCATAATACTTTAATTCGAAAATTTCAACTTCATCCAACCCAGAAAGAGTATACTGAGATTTGTTATTTGGATCAGCTTTATATTGAGAATATAATCCTGCATTTTGTACAGAAATGACATCTCCCTTTTTACCGTCTCCACCTTCAACTTTATCTCCTGGATAAGGTTGTTCAAGACCATTTACATAGTATTTTACAATATATTGATATGTGTAAAAGTCTAAGAAGAATTCATTATTCTCTGTCCTAGATATTGTAAATGATGTTTGATTTGCTGGATCAGCTTTATAATTTGCATACTCGCTTGTATATAAAGCCTGAATCACGTCTCCTGCTTTTACATTTACATCTTTATCACGTGTTTGTGTATGGCTCTCGTTGATGACAACACCATTAACGCGATATTTGATTGTGTAATCGTATGAGTAATACTTTAATTCAACAACCCTACTTCCCAAATCAGTAATGACTAATTCCCTGAGGTTGTCCTTATCAGCACGGTAATCTACAAATTGAGATGTGTATTTTGGTTCGACAACATCTCCTGATAAGGCTTTATCACCTGTATCAATGATGCTTGTCTGTTTAACACCATCTAAATAATAGATAAATTCATAACTATATGTTGTAAAATATAAATTAATTACGGTTTTGTCTGTTGTAACTTTAGAAGGTTCAACATTATCAGGATTAGCTTTATGTTTTGCATAATCTGATAATTTAGAGAAGACCATCATTGTATCTTTTTCCACATATGATGTCTCAGAATCTACTTTAACTCCATCAACAATATAATTAACTGTATATTGATATTCAGTGTAATATAAGTTCAATACATTATCTTCTCTTTTTAACGTCATTTCTGCTTTATTAGTTGGATCTGCAACATACTTAGCGTCAAAACCTTCTTTTAATGTTGCTTTCACTAAGCCACCAATTTCACTTGGTTTAGTTAGTGAGTCTTGAGCTTCACTACCTATTTGAGTTACATTTCCTTCATGATCCGTTAAATAGTAATTGATAGTCCATTCAACACTTTTGTACTTCAAATGTAACTGATTAACACCTTCTACTATTTGCATTGATTCTTTGTTAGAGTCATATGGTATATAATATTGATCATAATAATTCTTACGTGTAGCTGGTATTGTTTGATTAATAATAGCGTTACCAGTAACAGTATCATCTATTTGTTCTTTTCCGTCTACAAAGTATTTGATTTCATAGTTATATGGAGTATAGAAATATAGTGCTATAACGTTACTTTCACCTTTTGTGACAACCAATGATGAAGGATTATCATCTGCTGCGATTTTATCAGAAAAATCACCTATTTTAGTTGCATTAATTACCGTTCCATTTTTGGCCTTACCAGTTTCTGTTTTGTCATTTTGAATGATACCGTCCAAATAATAATTAATTGTATAATCATACTCTATTGGCGTATAGTATAACCTAATCGTATTGCGGCTTACATCCGTTGTCACTGTAACAGACGTTGGATTATTTGGCTTTGCAATACAATCTGTAAATAAATATCCTTTTGTTGGTGAAACAATAGACCCCGCTGAGGCTTCTCCTGTTTCAGTCGCATGATCTTGTATTAACTCATCAAGATAATATTCAATTGTATAATTATACATTTTTACATCACTATCTGGTTTATTACAACTAAATGTGACGTTATCAATGAGATTCCCACAAGAGATATTTCCACCATGCGTTGTGACAGCTGCGAAATAAAATCTTGTGACGTACTGACCTTCTGGAACTACATAAGTTCCATTTTGTACAGTCCATTCTGTCCTAGGGCTTGTTATCTTTCGTTGTATCAAGCGATCTTCAACATCTTCTGGTGAATCAATATCCACATTTTCTTTTGCGTCTGCTATAACGACATACATTGTATCGTTACCATAACGCCCCCTATGATTAACACTCCAGTATAATGTTGATCCAGGTTCTGTCATAACATCTTGATACAATGCACCAAATGCCTCCGCATTAATTTCTGCAAATTGCTCTCCACTTGCTGCTGATCTAGTACCATAATACTGATTCGCAAGATAAGCGTTATTGCTTGGCCTAACAATTTCAATATCTTGACCCGGTTTTCCTGATTTAGAACCTAATCCAGTTGTCAACCAATGAAGCTCAGGTATTGTGTTGTTAGCTAATTGATTATTTGTAGATCCACCAGTAACAACAGGTTGTTCAAAACTTCCATTTTGAAGTTCATCATAGTACTCAACGAGGTATGTGGCCTCTTGATCTCCATGAGTCACTTTATATGTTTTTCTAGCACCATCTCTAGCGACATATAAAGATTTGCTTACTTGCCCTACTATTGCTTCAAATACACCCTGGTCATTTTGTATAAACCACTGGTATCCCGTATCGCTATCAATATTTGTTGCGACAATTGTTCCATCTTGTGCAATATTGTTTTGAATACTAAGTGCAGTACCTGATGATGAATTTGTTGTATCAGTTGTTGTAGTTGTATCACCACGTTTAGCACTTACAGGGACAGTGGTTGAACTCAGTGTCAACGCGCATAATAAAGCTATAATTAGGCTTTTCTTAAATATTTTCCCTTTCATTTCGTCTCCTTTCTTCAATATACCTATGTACTCTACCTTAATTTTAAAACAATTTCATAACTATTTACATAAAAAGGTAACATTTTCATAATTTAAAAATGTGCTGTGAAGTACTTTTGTCGTTATTTGTCGAAATAAGTATAAAAAGTAAGTTTTTTCTCTAAAAAGAAAAGATGCGGTTTTTCCGCATCTTATAATTTATTATTTACTAACTGATCTGCAATCCCAATATA
>CAMTOK010000114.1 GCA_947074115.1 uncultured Erysipelotrichaceae bacterium
TCATGTATGGTAGAATGCAATGTGCTCCAACACATAACAATATCAATTTTGATTTTATTTGCGAAATAATTCCACAACATGAAGGTGGAATACAAATGTGCAGAAATGCTCTAAATTTTAGACTCAGTTGTCAATTGGCTTGTTTATTAGATACAATCGTTCAAACTGAATGTGCAGGAATACAAGAGTTACTTGAATTACAAAGAATAAATCTATGTTAGTTCATATTATAGATTGAATTAAGGGGTATATTAGATGATATACTTCTTTTTTAATGGAGGCTTTATGGAGTTTATAAGAATAGAACAAAAGAATAAAGATTTAAAGAAAATTGAACGCTTATATATAACAGCGTTTCCTGAAGATGAACGTATTCCTTTTGTTTATCTTCAAAAGAAATTAAAGAAAAAAACAACTTACTTATACGCACTCTATGATCCATCATTTAAAGGGTTTGTGTATTGTACACTGAATAAAGATATTCTTTATATCTTCTATCTTGCGATACAAGATGAAGATAGAGGTCAGGGGTATGGAAGTTCTTTTTTGAAATTCTTAAAGGAGACCTTTTCTCATTGTCGTCTTGTTTTAAGTATTGAAGAGACATCTTTAGAAGGACACAATAAAGAAGAAAGATTAAAACGAAAACAATTTTATATGAATAATAATTTTATAGAATGTGACTTTAAGATGAGAGAAGCGGGTGTGGATTATGAAATGTTAGCTTATCCATCACGTGTGTATTTTCCTGAATACAAAGCTTTGATTATTAGCTATTTAGGTCATATAGGATACAAGATGTATTATCAATTGAAAGAGTAAACTGAACCAAAAGTTCAGTTTTTTATATATATAAAGATATATATTGATACCTAATAACCAAAAAGAGGATAAAGGATTATCAAAAGATAAACTCTATGATAATAATGGAATAGGAGGTCATACAATGAACGAACTATTACAACAAGAAGAAATATATAATCAAATCCCTTTTACTCATCAACGGGCATTGGAATTTGGTTTAGAGATCAATCAATATATACTGAATCGCAACATGAAACATGTTGGTGTAAGAATTACCTATAAAGGTATATTGATTTATCAATACTTAATGGAAAATAAAAAGGAAGACACATGGTTAAAAAGAAAAGAAAAGACCGTTCTTGAAAGTGGTCATTCTTCACTTTATGTCTTTTACCATCAAGAAGATTATTCACATATGTTAAATCATGATGACTATGCTGTATGTGGAGGAGGATTCCCAATTCTAGAAAACGGACAATGTGTTGGTGCGATTTGTGTATCTGGGCTACCCCATGAAGACGATCATGGTTTAATCATTCAAACATTAGAAAAAAGGAGAGGATAATATGAAATTAGGGATATTAGGGACGGGAATGATTGTTAAAGATTTACTGACTACAATTGATCAATTGGATATTGAATCCATTTCAATTTTAGGGACTGAACAAACACGTGATGAAACAGAAAATCTAAAACATCTTTATAAGTTAGATCGTTGTTATTTTGATTATGATGAATTGTTAATGAGTGATATTGATACGGTTTATATTGCTTTACCAAATCATTTACACTATTCATTTTCAAAACGTGCTCTAGAAAATAACAAACATGTCATTATAGAAAAACCTATAACCGCAAACATAAAAGAATTAGAAAACTTAAAATCAATAGCGTATAAAAATAATTTAATTATCTTAGAAGCGATGAATATTCATTACTTACCAGCTTATAAAGAAATCAAAAAACAAATATCACTTCTAGGATCATTAAAGATTGTCAGTATGAATTATAGTCAATATTCATCTCGTTACAATGCATTTAAAGAGGGAACAATTTTACCTGCATTTGATTATACAAAAGCAGGTGGAGCCTTATACGATATCAATGTGTATAACATCCATTTTGTGATTGGGTTATTTGGGAGACCAGTATCAGTACAATACCTTCCTAATATAGAAAAAGGTATTGATACAAGTGGTATTCTCACACTTGATTATAATGATTATAAAGTTATATGTATTGGTGCGAAAGATTGTGCATCACCAGTTATGTGTACAATACAAGGTGATCAAGGCAATATAGTAATCAAAACACCAGTCAATCAATTAAAAGAATATGTATTAAAAGAAAATCAAGGTGCAGAAGTAACTTTTAATTTTGATGAGTCTAAACATCGTCTCTATTATGAATTTGTTGAGTTTATTGATATTATTAACAATCTTAAAATTGATGAAGCTCAACATATGTTGGAGATTTCATCAATTGTAAGTGATGTTATGACAAGCGCAAGACAATCAGCAGGAATTGTCTTTAATAATGATTAAGGAGAACACTATGAAATTTAATTCTATTATGCATGTCTCTTTCTATACTGAAGATATGGAAAGAACACGAGATTTTTATGAAAATAAACTTGGATTAAAACCAAAGATGATTGTAAGATACAAAGAATATTTATCACGACCAGAGTCGCCTTTTTATCAAAGAGCGCTAAGTCAACCCGAAGATATTTGTATCATCTATATAGAGATTGCCCCAGGTCAATTTGTTGAATTCTTTCCTAAAGCAGATGACCAAAAACCTCATGAGTCTTGGAATGAAAGATTAGGGTATTCACATTTTGCTTTACTTGTTGATGATATTCATCAAACAAGAGAGGAATTGGTCAATGCAGGAGTTGAGATATTAATAGAACCAAACATCGGTAATTCTCATACTTGGCAAATGTGGATAGCAGATCCTGATGGTAATCGTTTTGAAATTATGCAATACACAAAAGAATCATTCCAATTGGTTGGGCACATTTAGACTCTTCGATAAAGAGTCTTTTTCTATGCTTAAAAAGCAGTACTAACTATTTGTTATAGGTATTAGACATAGTGTTGGTTGTTCTTTACAATTAATACCAAGGGGGGTGTGTTATGAAAAAGAAATGGTGTATTGATATATTTATGTCTCTATTCCTAATATTAGCGATGTTATATATGCATCTAGGAGAATACATTCATGAGTGGGTTGGTGTTCTTTTATTTCTCTTGTTTTTTATACATCACGTATTAAATAAGTATTGGTTTAAAACAGTACTCTCAAAAAAACAGTCAATGAAATTAAGAATAAGATCATTTATCAACTGTCTTCTATGTCTTCTTTTGATCCTCACATTGATAAGCGGCGTTGGTATGTCTTATTATTTGTTTCCATTTATGAATATACCAACACTCACATCATTGTTTAGAGAAATTCATCTCGCATGTGGATACTGGATTTTTGTTTTATCAGCAATACATTTGGGATTACATCTCGATATATTTGTGAGAAGAGTAAAAAATAAAGTGAATGACAAAAGAGTGAAAGGCACACTCATAGTATTAACTGGCTGTATTTGTCTTTATGGAATGTATCTCTTTATTAAAAATAGAATATGTCTTTATATGTTTTTGATTCATAAATTTGTTTATTTTGATTATAGACAAACACTATTATCTATTTTTAGTGAGTATACTTTGATATTTATATCAATTGCGATTGTGACTTATTTTGTTGTTAGAAAAATAGAAATAAAAAAGGAGAAGAGTCAATGAAAAAGAAAGTCTTAATAGTATTACTTAGTATGATCTTTATTATAAGTGGTTGTACACAAACAGAAACACCACAAAATCATGGAGATGAACAGGGTGATCAACCAACTGAAATTATAGCAGATGCAAATATATTAATTGCTTATTTTACGTGGGCAGATAATACGGTTGTGGTAAACCCTGAAAGTGTAGATGTAGATGCAAGTTCATCAGCGAGCGTTTTAACGCCAGGAAATGCAGGACTTATGGCAAGATGGATTCAAGAAGAAGTGGGTGGAGACCTTTTCTCAATTCAAACGGTAAATCAGTATTCAAGTGATTATGATGAATGTTTGGATCAAGCGTCTCGTGAAAAAGCGTCTCGTGATCGTCCAGCATTGATCGATACGGTGGAAAACTTTGAAGAATACGATGTGATTTACCTAGGATTCCCAAACTGGTGGTATACATGCCCAATGGCTATTTTTAGCTTTGTAGAAAGTTATGACTTTAACAATAAAACTGTGATACCTTTTGTCACTCATGGCACTGGTGGGTTATCTTCAACAATACGTGACCTAACGAATGCACTTCCATCAGTTCGTGTATTAGATCCTATAGGAATAGAGAGAGAAGATGTAGACAGTTCAGAAGACAAAGTCAAAAGTTGGGCATTAAATTCATTAAAATAAATGGTCTTCTATTGAGAACATTTGTATTGGTCATGTATTAGAATTGAGGTATGATGATCACTTTGATATAATAAGTATAGAAATGAGGGATAGGATGGCAATTGATATAAAATATTTATTTGTAGACGCTCTTATTGAATTATCAAAAGAGAAGAAATTAGAGAA
>CAMTOK010000115.1 GCA_947074115.1 uncultured Erysipelotrichaceae bacterium
ACTCGTCTAGTGAAGAGTTTCTAAGTTTTCCACCAATTTTCGTAATTCTAGGATCATCACGAAGTTTCTTATTTGTTAAGTACTCTTCTTTGATCTTAGGATCTTTTTCCATTAAATCCTCTAACACCTGTTCTGCATTAGGGATCATTGTTCTAAATTTATAGATTTTAATCGGTTGACCATCTAATCCAATTCTATCTTGCGCAAATATTATCGGATCGTGATCTCCTGCTTTTCTATACTTAATCTTAATGTAGATAGAAAGTGGGAGTAATAAGATACACCCTGTAATTCCTGCTAGAATATCAACACATCTTTTCATAAATCTATCTACGATATTAATTCTATCTTGAGATGTTGAAACAAGTAATACACCATCAAAATCTTGCACTTCTGAAGAGAACGTTAGTAATCCATTCACTTCTGGCATAAATTTAATAGAGTTAACCTTATGCCCTATATCTCTCATAATTTGATCCATTATTTTCTCATCAATATCAGGTAAGATAATTACGATTTGAGTGACTTTAAACTTTTCTATTAATGTATCAAGACATTGATAACTATAAACACCAATCTTTTTATCTAATAGATAAGCCATTTTTTCATCAATCTTCTCTGTTCCAAACTCCGGCATACCTGCAAGTGTTACAAACCCAACAATTTTAGTGATCGCAAATCTGTTATTTTTCGATACCTTTGCGTACCTTTGCGCTTCTGGTCCTGTTCCTATAACAAGCGTCCTTTGCGCTATTGAGTTACGTAATACTATTCTTAAACTTCTATTCACTAGAATTGCCCATAAGAACATAATAACGGCTAATATACAGTATAACCATCCTTCTTTCACACTTGTCGCTGAGGGAATAAATACCAATACAGCTGTTAAATACAACAATATTGCTTTACAAACCTTTCTAATTTCATTCCATATTAAGCCTGTTTTCACTGAGTAGTGTCCATATATAAACATAAAGATAATATATATAATATAAGACTTAACGAGGAATGACGTGTCGAGTTTAAACAACAACCCGCACGCCATATACATAACTGTTTCTAAAATAATTAATAGAATTGAAAGACCTATTGTATTCATAAACTTCCCCCTAAACACGTATCACTATATTTATTAATTAGTTGTTACTTTTTCTCCATTTACCATTTTATTGATTAAAATACTTGCTTCATCAACTGAATCTTGGTTTGGAATCATAACGTATAAATTATATCCTGGCATAGAATATGTCGTTGTAGACTTACTTCCTGTACCATTAACTTGAATATCTAAGAATTCCCAAGAAGACATATCATTTAACTGCATTTTAATTAATGATTGTACTTCTGAAGTACTCATATTTGTTTCAAATGATCCAGATACTGAATCTAATATTTTTGAATAATTCGTAATAATAGCTGGTGACATCATTTTCTTAATCATCGCAGTTAATAAACGTTGTTGATTTTGTCCACGATCCCTATCACCATTTGGTAAAGAATATCTTTCTCTTACAAATCCTAAAGCTTTTTGACCATCCATTTCATTGTCACCTTTAACAATGTTATATTTACCATGTAATGTTGTAAATGTATATGGAGAGTAAACAGTCACTCCACCTAATGCATCTACAATATTCACTAACGATGTAAAGTTAACTCTTGCATAGTAATGAATATCAATATTCATAAAGTTTTCAATTGTTTTAATTGATTCATTAATTCCATATATTCCTGAATGTGTTAACTTATCTTTAGCTCCTGATGTCGCTAAAGGAACATAGTAATCACGAGGAATACTTGTCATTAATATTTGTTTTGTTTTTGGATTTACTGTCACAATCATATTGACATCTGTTCTTGATACTGCAGATACTTTTCCAAAAGTATCAATCCCACTAATATAAATATTAAATGTATCTTGTGTTACATTAACGTTTTTAGATAAATCTTCTAATTCTTCTTCTATTTCATATGTCCAAACAATTCTCGTTTCACTATCAAAAGCTGGATGGCTTTCTTCGATAATTGTTCTGTATGCATCATTTATAAGAATAGCTTCAACTTTACTATCATATAACGCATCACCTAATGTATCAAAGCTATTATATTCCACTAAATTTAGAGTTCCAATTTTCTTTTGAAGTTCTGCATTTGTTAATGCGATATTTTCACTATCAACTAGTGGATTGTATCCAATTGATTGTTTCTTTAAATCATCTACCTTTTGATATGAGCTATCCGCCATAACAATTAAAGAGATGTTATGAGTTTGAACTTTCGCACCAGTAATGTCACCAAGTAACCCATTTCCTTTAACAATTGCGAAACTTCCCATAACAATTGATATACTTAGTAAAACACTAATACACTTCACAATCGCTGGTTTCTTACTCGTATTTTTCTTCTTTCCTTTTCCTTTTTTATCTCTTAATCCAAGATAAATAAGTAATAGTAATATCGCTAATACTACCACAATTCCTACAATATATAATGTTGGTAATATATTTAACATTAATAAAAATACAACCATTAGTACTGACGCTAATGCTTGAACACCTAAGATCACTTTATAATCTGTTATTTTCTTAATAAAGTTATTTTTCTTCATCATTCTGTCCTCAACTTTCATGATTAATACTTTTGATAAATCACATAAATAATGAACTATTCTATTTCAATTGTTCACAACCTATCATACCATATTGTTGAATGTGTCACAATGTTTTCCTATGCATATATCGACAGTTAGCAACAACTTTTTCATATATACCAAAGGAAAAATATGGATATAGTTTTCCCATTATTTCACAAATTAAACAATCTATGATAGATTACCACTTTTATAGAATAAATCAATAGTTATTTCCATAAAAAAACAAATGTTTACTTTTTTTGTTAAAGGTGTATAGTATAACAGAGGTGATTTAATGGAAATATTACAAAAACAAGAAATAAAGAAAAACAATTCAGATAGATTATTATTAATAGCACGTATTATATGTATTATTGCGATCATAGGCTGGATGGGGGTCATCTTTGCGTTTAGTGCCCAATCCTCATTTGAATCTCAAGGTGCAAGCGATCAGGTGATGATGTTACTAGAGAAAGTCATATACTTCTTTACCGGTAAACAACTCTCTATGTCCGTCTCTCCAGAAAACTACCAGTTTGTTGAAATATTTGTGAGGAAGTTAGCACATATGTTTATCTTCTTTATCTTATGTATTTCATCTATGTTATTTATGTTTACCTTTAAAATAGGTATGTGGAAACGTATCTTCATCAGCATGGCATTCTGTTTTACTTATGCATGTATTGATGAGTATCATCAAATGTATGTTGATGGTAGAGGTGCTAGCTTTATTGATTCACTTATAGATACATCCGGTGCTGCCATTGGTATTATTGCTGCTCTGGTGATCTATTGTATTGTTTATACAATTTATCATACACATCAAAACAAAAAACAACTTAAGAATACAACAAAGGAAGCCTAACACTAGGCTTCCTTTTCAATTTCCACTATATCTTCTATTTTACAATCTAATATTTTACATAAATCCGCTAATGTAGACACATTAACATTCTTACCATGTCTAAACTTATCGAGGAGACTTGCACTAATACCATGATCATTAATCAGATTATATTGACTTATACCTTTAGCTTTCATTGTTTTAAACAATGGCTTATAGCTGATCATCGTATCACCCTCTCTTTAGAAATATTATAAATGAGAGAGTTTTAATGCGATATTGTCCTAAAAACGACTATATCAATGTCTATTTATGGTTATGTGTTAAATTGATCTTTAAAAGTTCTACTGACAATCAATTCTTCATTATTATCCAACACTAACTGTCTTTTACACGAATCCAAAACAAGACAACTCTTTATATGAATCCTATTCACATATGTTTTTGCATTGATCTTGACAAACCCGCAATCAGTTAAGACATCCCTTGTCTTCTTCATATTCCATAGTAACCTATAATCATTGTTATATGTATACACATAGAGCTTACGCTCTATCGCCTCTATATAATAAATATCACTTACTATTAAATGTGTACGAATATTTCTTATATCACACACTGGAACACGTATTGCCTCTAAACTGACTTGTTTTAATATATAATCGACATATTGCCTTGCATTAGGATGGATCGTTATGTTGACTTCATCAGAACTTTGCGCTGTGTTTTCATAGCACCTAATCCTCATACATAACCTCTTATCTTTAGTACTCCATTAATATAGACAAGACATATTGTTCAATTCATTTGATAAAAGATTCAATAGTAATAATAATGTTTATCATTTATACTCTCTT
>CAMTOK010000116.1 GCA_947074115.1 uncultured Erysipelotrichaceae bacterium
TTTGCTAATACAACGGGATTACATGATGATAATCACTATACAACGTGTCGTGATATGGCAACCTTATTAGAGTATGCTCTTCAAAATGAAGAATTCGTTAAGGTCTTTGAAGCAAGAACATATGAACCATGGACTGATACAACATGGAACTCAACACTTGAAAGAGCCTATTTATTAAGAGGAATAGACACATCGATGTTAGATGGCGCAAAAAGCGGATTCACTGATGAAGCAGAATTAACGCTTGCATCAACGATGACAATTGATGGGCGACAATTAATGCTTGTCACTGCCTTTGCAGAAGGACAACGATCAGGTCGTAATGTGATGGATGCTGTGACTGTGTTTAATTATATGAGTCAAAACTATAAAAACTATACCTTCTTTGAAGATCAACAAGAGATGCACAGTTACTATGTAACATTTTCAATACCTTTCTTACATACAATTGTATCAACAGGTGATGTCAATGCATTAGTCCCTAATACAATCAGTGAGGAAGATATTCACTATGTTTTTGAAGGAAAAACAGTTCACTTTAATCCAATAAATGAGGGAGATGAACTCGGTCGTATTCAAATCATGATAAATGATGAGGTCTTTGATACAATCGTCATTATTAATGACAGTTCAATAGAGTATTCATTCTTAGCTGTTACGCTTGGTGCTGTCTTTATTGTCACTGTTATCTTATTATTAATAAAGTTATGCTTAAATTTAAAAAGAAATTAAAATAATCATGGAATGATCCATGATTATTTTTTAATTTCTTCTTTTGCTTCTATTGTACGATCAATAGCGTATCCAATTGAACGTCCTAGGAATATAACAATAACCCCGATAACTGGTAAAGCCCAGCCACCACCTAAAAATGAATAGTAAATAATTAAACCAAAACCTAGGAAATATCCTATAGTGGTACACATATTCATATATTTTGTTGTTTTTAATTTGTTCATTTCTCCACCTCGTTAATTATTATTATATCATCTTTTCATATGATTTCAATAATGATATAATACAGTCGTTATGGAGGTGTGTAAAAATGAATCAAAATCCTAAACCTTACATAGGCATCAGTCGTTGTTTCTTGGGAGAAGATTGCACTTATAAACAATCACATCATACAATTAAGGAATTGGATGAACTTAAAGAACTTGTCAATTTCGTCGGTGTTTGTCCTGAGGTCATGGGAGGATTATCGATTCCGCGTGATCCTGCTGAAATCACAAACCAATTGCCATTACGTGTTACAACGTGCAAGGGTAACGACGTCACTAATGAATATGTAAGAGGCGCTAAACTTGCTAAAGAAGAATTGGATCACTATGATATTCGATATGTATTGTTGAAACATAAAAGTCCAAGTTGTGGATGCGATGGTATTTATGATGGAACTTTTCAACATAAGGTCATTGCGGGACAAGGTATTTTTGCACATAAACTCGCTCAAGAAGGATATTGTTTATATCATGAAGAGCAAATCAATGAGTTGATCAAAGAGATAAGAGAGGATATACAAAATGGGTCATATATTAAAGATTAATCCGGTTTTTAAAGAAATGATTTGGGGAGGACATAAATTAAAGGATATTTATGGTTATGAAATTCCTAGTGATCAAACAGGTGAATGTTGGGCGATTTCGGGTCACAAAAATGGTGATTGTGAAATTGACAATACTGAATTTAAAGGCAAAACAATTTCATGGTTATTTCAAAATCATAAAGAATTATTTAATAACATTGAAGGTGATGAATTTCCATTACTGGTAAAAATCATTGATGCAAAAAATGATTTATCAGTTCAGGTTCATCCAAATGATGATTATGCAAAAACTCATGAGAACTCACTTGGAAAAACAGAGTGTTGGTATGTCTTAGACGCTGATGACAACACACGTATGGTGATGGGTCACCATGCTCAATCAAAAGATGAACTTATTAAAGCGATAGAAAATGATGGATATGATGAATTATTAAATTCATTTGAAATCAACAAAGGAGATTTCTTCTATATTCCAACAGGAACGATTCACGCTATTTGTGGTGGTTCATTAATTTATGAAGCACAACAATCTTCAGATATTACGTATAGAGTTTACGATTATCATAGAAAAGATAAAGACGGAAACGAAAGAGAATTACATGTACAACAATCGATTGATGTTTCAACTGTCCCTTCGGCACATGATCAAAAACATATTTTTGTTAATTCTCATTTAGATCATGGGTCAAAAACAAAATATGTAGAGAGTGATTTCTTTAGTGTAGATTGTTATCGATTAACAGGTGAGAACACATTAATTAATAATAAACCTTTTCAAATGTTAAGTGTTATTGAGGGTGAAGGCACAATTGAAGGTATGGAAGTCAAAAAAGGTGATCATTTCTTAATCTGTTCTGATCAAGAATCATATGTTGTCGATGGTTATATGACACTTATGGTTGCAGCCTTATAAAATAGAATAGAGGGTAAATATGAACGTATACGAAAAAGCATTGGAAATTCATAAAGAAGCAAAAGGAAAGTTAAGTGTTGAACTTAAAGTTCCATTAACAAAGAAAGAAGATTTATCTTTAGCTTATACACCAGGTGTTGCTGAACCATGTCGTGAAATTGCTAAGGATGAAGATAAGGCATATGATTATACATGGAAGGGTAACAGCGTTGCTGTTGTCACTGATGGAACAGCAGTATTAGGTTTAGGAGATATAGGGCCAAAAGCTGCTTTACCTGTTATGGAAGGAAAAGCAATCTTATTTAAACAATTTGGACAAATTGATGCAGTTCCAATTTGTTTAGATACAAAAGATCCTGAAGAAATCATATCAATTGTAAAAGCGATGTCTCCTGGTTTTGGTGGAATCAATTTAGAAGATATTAGTGCACCAAGATGTGTTGAAATTGAAAGACGATTGATCAATGAATTAGATATTCCTGTTTTTCATGATGATCAACATGGAACAGCAATTGTTGTCACTGCAGGACTGATCAATGCATTAAAATTAGTTAAGAAACAAAAAGAAGATATCACTGTTGTTGTTTGTGGTACAGGAGCAGCGGGAAGTTCTATTATTAAAATGATTCATTCATTAGGTGTTAAAGATATTTATGGCTTTAATATCAATGGTGTTATTAACCAATTACATGATGATGAGTACGATTTCTTAACAAAAGAATTGAGTGCTATAACAAACTCAAAACATGTAGATATCTCAATGAGTGAAGCATTAAAAGAAGCGGATGTCTTTATCGGTGTTTCTGCACCTGGTGTATTGACACCAGAGATGATCAAAGGTATGAAAAAAGACCCAATCGTCTTTGCAATGGCAAATCCTGAACCAGAAATACCATATGATATCGCAATTGAAGCAGGTGTCGCTGTTATGGGAACTGGTCGTTCTGATTATCCAAATCAAATTAATAACGTTTTAGCATTCCCTGGTTTATTTAGGGGTGCGCTTGATGTCAAAGCAACAAAAATTACTGAAGAAATGAAATTAGCAGCTGCATATGGATTATCATCACTTGTAAGTGATGATGAATTAAAGGCTACGTATATAGTCCCAGATGCTTTAGATCCTCGTGTCGCATCTGTTGTTGCTAAAGAAGTATCTCGTATTGCTATTGAACAAGGAATATGTAAAAAGTGATCTTAAATGAAGTGAACCCCAAAAGTTGGACATAGTCAACTGGAGGGGTTCACTTCAAAACAAGATCACTTTTTTAATTTGAATTCATGTTGATTATGAAGTGGTATACAGATTCGAGGGTCTTTTCTATCTAAACTTAATTGTGATGAAAGAGAATAATCTTCGAAATAATGAATAGGTAAGATGTGTTTTATTGTAAGGTGTTCACACATATAATCGAGAGCTAAGTAACGATACTCTTCTAATCTTCCATCAATAACGATACAGGCAAGATCTATCTCTTCTTTAATAGATTGTATTGCATTTTGAAAATGTTCTTTTTGCCAAATATTAAAGCGTTCATCTTCATCTTTCCAATGCCACCAATTCAGATCACCCGGATGAAAGAATGTCATCTGATCAACATCAACAATAAAACCAACACCTTGATCAGTTGAAAAGAGTGTTTTTATTATAAGGTTATCTATTTCATAAGTGTTGTGAGGTGAAACAGAATAATGGTCCTCTAAAGACTGAATATCAGATGAAAAGATATATGTTTTGTTTGGATGTTTTATTGAGGCAACTGATTCATGGTAATGGTCATGATGGTTATGAGAATTAAATATGTAGAGGGGATGA
>CAMTOK010000117.1 GCA_947074115.1 uncultured Erysipelotrichaceae bacterium
CAACCATTAATTGAAGATGGTTATCTAATCACAGGTAATGTGGTTAATAGTGGAGATATCATTATCGTTGTTACAGGAAGTCAAACAGAAGTTGGATCATCTGACAATACAGTAGACTATAGATTAGGTAATAATGTTGATGAAAACAATTATGTTATTACTCGTGTTCTTGGTACATTAACTGTATTAGAAGCACTCCCTGTTTTAACACCAAACTTAACAATTACAAAAACATCATCTACTGATGTCGTTGAAGTTGTTGACGGTGTTGTTGCTGATATTGTTTACACAATTACAGTAGCAAACATTGGAACAGGAGATATGACTCAATTTAATATTGTTGATCTTTTACCTTCATATTTAACATTTGTTTCTGCAACAGGTAACTATGTTCTTGTTGATGGAAATATTATATGGAGTCTTGAAGGATTAGTAAGTGGTGATACAATCACTTATACAGTGACAGCATCACTTAATGACTTTGATGTAGAAGATGTCGTTAATGTCGCTACTATCGTTGTAGATGGTGAAGAACTAGATCGTGATGAAGATGAACTTGAAATCACAATTACTTTAGGTCTAGAAGATGAAGATGATGATGATGGGGATGTTGTAAACACAGCTGACTCATTCAATATATCATTCTATCTCTTCACTGCAATTGTCTCATTATTTGCAATCGTATTTGGTTACAAAAGAAGAGAAGATTAATGAATAAGGGGTAATGCTATGCATTACTCTTTTTTGCATATTTTAACTAGTTTAAATATTTTAATCGCTTTTCATTCATTTTAGACATTTCCCTACAATTAATCATATAAAACGGGTTTTGGGATATTTACAACTTGTCAGTATTTGTATGAATTTTATAGTAATGGAAAAATGTAACAAATATCTTGTATTATTTTACATTAATAGGTTTATTCTAAGACAAGGGAAAGGAGGTGAAAAGAAAAAATGGACAACACAATTATGAAAAGAAGAAAAGGAGGTAAGTACATGAAAAAGGTCATGACTCATGCATGTAAAATTGCAATGATTTTGGCCATTGTACTATCTTCATTTGTTGGAAATGTCTCGACTGTAGATGCAGCGAGCACGTATACTATTACTCTTAACAAAAACGGAGGGACCGGAGCTAATCAGACAATAACAGTTGATGCTGGTTCTAATTATACAATTCCTACTAATTTATTCACGAGAAGTAATTATAATTTCTGGGGTTGGACACTTAATAGTAAATCTAGTACAGACGGCGTTACCTATAGAGAGGGTGACACTATTTATAATGTATCCTCAAATATGACCTTATACGCTAGGTGGACATCAACTGGAAGTTACAAAGATAAGGGAAACTTAGGATGGAGTGTAGAAACGAAGGGGAGCCTAACGGGCGACACAGATTTAACTTCTACAACATCCCCAACGATTTCTAGTGTAACGACAGTTACCGTAGATGGAAGTGAATTGGCATATGGTGTTAACACGGCACGTACAATTGCAAGTTCAGTTGGAAAAACACTTCGTATTGAAGTAGCGCCTGGATACAAACTTGAATCTTACAGGATTGTTTGTAACCATACGTCAAATAGTGATACGACAGTGAACTCTGGTTGTAATACTGTATCATCTGCACACGACGTGCCAAGCTTCGATGCAAATGGGAATGTTCTTTCGGGTATTTCAATTAAATTATGTGAGTCTGATTTTTCACATACTAGTCAAACGAAACAATACTGGCTACTCGTGAGGGTTGTTCCAGACACAACACGTTACACAGTTGATTATAACTGGGGAACAATGGCTACAGCTTTACATGACTATGATGTTACAACATTCAATCAAGATAATTTACTTTATAATGCTCAGGTAACTGCGGCAGAACCGACAAGTATTGACGGTGTATCTAACGCGATTAACTCTGCAGGTAAAGTATTTGTTGGATGGAAAGTTGATAGTAGTACAGTTTTATACAATTATAATATTCAATCTGGTAAAACATTTGCAGTGAATGGCAATATGACACTCACAGCAATATGGGCAGATGCAGAATATTCTGTCACTGGTTATGAAGGGATATATGATGGAAACCCCCATGGGGTTACATTAAATCCATCGACTGCTAAGGACGGACAAACATTAGAGTATTCTACGGATAATGGTGTGACTTGGTCTAAAACAGCACCAACATATACGAATGTAGGTGAAAATACTGTTCGTGTCCGTGCAACAACAGTTGTTGATTACAATGGTGTAACTTCAACTGTCACTGTATGGAGTGGTAGTGCGGTTGTTAAGATCACACCAAGACCTATTACTTTCACATCTGGAACATCAACTAAGGCTTATGATGGTCTACCTTTAACAAATGACGCGGTATCTGTAACGGGTAGTGGCTTTGTTAAAAGTGAAGGTGCAACTTATAATGTTACAGGTTCACGTACAATTGTAGGAACTTCAGAAAATGATTTCACTTACTCATTTAACGCTGGAACATTAGCATCTAACTATGCAGTTACACAAATTAAAGGTGAATTAACTATTACACCTAAGCAAGAATCTATTGTGATTCAAGCGCCTTCAGCAACAAAGGTATATGATGGAACACCATTAACTAATGATAAATTCACATATACTGGAACGCTTTCAGAGGGTGATAAATTTGAAGTAACTGTAACTGGATCATTGACTGATGTTGGTTCAACAACAAATATCATTTCAAGTTATAAAATTGTAAATGCTAAAAATGAAGATGTTACTTCATCATATAAAAGTGTTACTGTTTTACCAGGAGAGCTTACTGTTACAAAAAGACCAATTTCTTTTAAATCAGCTGATGATGCAAAAGAATATGATGGTCTTCCATTAACTAATAGTCTTGTTTCTCTTACGGGAAATACTACATTTGCTAATGGTGAAGGTGCAACATTCAATGTAACTGGTAGTCAAACAGAAGCTGGTAACTCAAAAAATGAGTATACTATTGTTTGGAACAGTAATACAAAAGAAAGCAATTATGAAGTTAAACAAGAAGAAGGTATACTTGTTGTTAATAAGAATGCATCATCTATTATAGTCACTGCAGAGAGTGCTGAAAAAGTGTATGATGGAACACCATTAACAAATGGTAACTACACATATACTGGAAAGCTTGTTGACGGTGATGAAATTAAGTTAACTATGAATAGTTCTCTTACTGATGCAGGTTCGATTCCTAATGTTATAACGGATTTGAAAATCGTCAATGCAAAGGGAGATGATGTCACATCATCTTACACATTGGTTGATTCTCATAATGGAACATTAGTGGTTACGAAACTTAAGTTAACATTTAAATCTGGAGATGCTTCTAAAATCTATGATGGAACACCATTAACAAATGATTTTGTAAGTGGTACTGATCAATTCCCTTCTGGAGAAGGTGTAACAGTTCATGTTACAGGTTCACAAACAGAAGAGGGAAGTTCAACGAATATGTATACTTTTACTTGGAACGAAGGAACAAATAAAGATAATTATATTGTTGATACAGAGTATGGTACGTTAACGGTTAGTAAAACTGAAATCGCTATTGTTATTAAGGCTGATAATTTAACAGTTGAATACGATGGAGAAACTCATAAACTAAACTCTTACAAAAAAACTGGTGAACTTCTTGAAGGTCATACTTTAAAAGTAACAATCGAGGGTGAAGTGAAAAATGTTGGTAAAGTAGCGAACACAATTACTTCATACCAAATCTTCAATGCTGAAGGTAAGGATGTCACATCTTCATATGGAAATGTGAAGCTCGAGCATGGTGAATTAGAAGTCACAAAAAGAAAAGTGACAATCACATCATTAGATGCTACAAAAGTTTATGATGGTACACCATTAACAAGACATGAAGTCGTTTATTCTGATAGTGGATTTGCTCCAGGAGAAGGTGCAAGTATCACTTATACTGGTAGTCAAACAATTGCTGGTTCTTCAGATAATACATTCAAATATGTATTAAATGAAGGAACTTTAAAGGAAAACTATGAGATAGACGAGAAATATGGAACATTAAAGGTTACCGTAAGTGATGCCGTAGTTACCATTACTGCAAATAGTCAAACAAAAGTTTATGATGGTACAGCTTTAACTGACAATGATTACACATATAGTGATACATTGTTTGATGGTGATAAAGTTGTTGCTGTTGTAGAGGGAACAATAACTAATGCAGGAAATGTTGCTAATGTTATTACAAGTTATAGAATCGAAAATGAAGCTGGT
>CAMTOK010000118.1 GCA_947074115.1 uncultured Erysipelotrichaceae bacterium
GATTCTCCGGAGTGACTGGAGTTCAGACGTGTGCTCTTCCGATCTATAATGATAACGGTGTTGAAGGAATTTACAACGGACATTGGTCATGGATTCCACCGTTAAATAATTTTTATTCTGATGAATATCAAACAAATGTATTTGATTGGTTATTTGCTCAACAATCGCCATTTGGATTTGATATTGTTACCCAAGTTCAAGAATATGGACAGGATGTAACACATTTAATTATTGATACTGGTCATGTTGTTAAAGCAACTGAGATTTCAAAAGAAATGTTTGAGGTTAATGCAGTTAATACAATGCCAACAACAGGAAGTGTTGTTTTTGATGGTGAAAGAGAAGTAACTGATGTTTATGTAAATGATATTAAATCTATAGATGGATCTACTGATTCAGGAAGATATATCATTATAGAATTAAAATATGGATTTACTATCGCAGGAGCAAGTGCTATTTCATATGCTGGGGTAAACTACTATTTAGACTTAGATTACTCTATTAGTCAAAAAGCAGCTTACACGCTTGAAAATGGTAATGTAATAGATAAAGTAGTGTATAAACAAGGTCAAAAATTGAATTCGGTTGTTGATAAATTTGAACGAGTTAATTACAACAATCAAAATATTAGAGTGTATACTCCGGATGTAGAGGGGAAATTACCGTTAGTTTTATGGAATCATGGGGCTGGAGAAACATACCGCTCAACTAATGGAGTAAATAATGAAGGTATGCAAATAACTGCGAATGAGGGAGGCGTTGCATGGGTTCAAGATGATTATCCATGCTATGTTGTTGCTCCGCAAAGAGGAACAGGAACAGGTTATTCTCGTGCTAATGTTATCGCCTATATTCAAGAATTAGTGGATAGTGGTAAAGTCGATGGTACTCGTATATATGTAGCCGGTTGTTCAGCAGGGGGAGGAGAAACTTATAACTATTTAAGAGAATTCACTTCAGTATTTGCAGGCGCTGTTCCTATTTGTCCAGCAGGTACATTAACTGAAGCAAATGCTGAACTATTAAAAGATATGCCTATGTGGTTTATTCATTCAGCAGATGATCCTACAATTAATGTTTCAAGAACACAAGCGAACATTGCGATGTTAGAATCAGTAGAAGCTACAAATGTGCTTTATACTGAATTTGAAAATTTACCATACTCTGAACATGGTGTTGATGGAATCTATAATGGACATTGGTCTTGGATTCCACCGTTAAATAATTTTTATTCTGATGAATATCAAACAAATGTGTTTGATTGGTTGTTTGCTCAAAAATCACCATACCGATTTGATATTGTTACAGAAGTTCAAGAATATGGTCAAGATGTAACACATTTGATTATAGATACACAGGGACTTGTTTTAGCATCATCATTAGATAATGATACTTTTGTAGTTAATACAGTTAATACATTCCCTACAAACGGAAATGTAATGTATGATGGAGAAAGAAAAGTAACAAATATTTATGTAAATGATGAAAAGTCAATTGATGGTTCTGTAGAAGAAGGACGTTATATTGTTATTGAATTAGAATATGGATTTACAATCACAGGAGCAAGTGCATTGTCTTACTCAGGCGTAAATTATTACCTTGATTTAAATTATTCGCTCACTCAAAATAAAGCATTTACATTAGATGAAAATGCAAGTATCGAAGGCGCTAAATATGTTCAAGGTGAGAAAATAAATTTGGTTGTTGATGAATTCGAAACGGTTTATTTTAATGATCAAATTATGAGAATATATTCTCCAGAATCAGATGAAGCACTACCTTTAGTATTATGGAATCATGGAGGAGGAGAAACGTATCGTTCAACAAATGGTGTTGATAATGAGGGAATGCAACTCGCTGCTAACGAAGGTGGGGTAGCGTGGATTCAAGATCAATATCCTTGTGTTGTCTTAGCACCTCAAAGAGGAACAGGAACAGGGTATTCTCGTGATAATGTTATTAACTATATTAATGAACTTGTTATCGCTGGTATTGTAGATGCGTCTAGAATATATATTGCAGGTTGTTCAGCAGGAGGAGGAGAAACTTATAATTATTTAAGAGAATATCCTTCATACTTTGCAGCAGCTCTACCAATTTGCCCAGCCGGTACAATAAGTGAAGAAAATGCTAATCTATTAAAGGATATACCAATGTGGTTTGTTCACTCAGTTGATGATGCAACAATTAGTGTAACAAGAACACAAGCCTCAGTGGCTAATCTTATTGCTGCAGGAGCGGAAAATGTTCTTTATACAGAATTTGATAACTTACCTTATTCTGAACATGGTATTGAAGATATCTATAGTGGTCATTGGTCATGGATACCAGTATTAAATAACTTCTATTCAGATGATTATGAAACTCATGTATTTGATTGGTTATTTAGCCATGAATTAAATCCAGTAAATACGACTATGCTTGATTATATCGTATCAATGGCGCAAGACATTAAATCAAGTGGGGAATTGGAAAAAGTTATTGTAAGTGTGCAAAAAGAATTTAATCAAGCTTTATTAGAAGCAGAAGCTTTATTAGATCTTCCAGCTTATAAATATACGCAATACTTGGCTAATGAAACAACAAGAAATCTTCAAAATATGTTTGAATATTTATCATTTATTAGTGTAGATAAATCTGATTTACTAGATCTTATAGATCTTGTTGTTTCAGATTTAGACAATGAAAACACTTATATTTCAAGCACATTTATGAACTTTATTAATGCGTTTGAAAATGCACAACAAATCGTTCTTAATGGGGATTTAGTTGATGGTATAGATAATGATTTAGTAACAAATTCATGGGCAGAGCTCATTGATGCTTGGTTAGGGTTAAGAAAAATACCTAACAAAGATAATTTAGCAATGTTAATAGGTGAAGCAGAAGCAATTGATTTGTCTGTCTTTACAGCTGAATCAATTGAAGTATTTAAGATGGCATTATCTGAAGCGATAAAAGTAAATGAAAATGCGGAAGCTACAACGGAAGATGTTATAGCCGTTATTACTGAAGTATTAAATTCTATAAAAGGTTTAACTTTATTAGCAAATAATGATAAATCAGAAAATAATCAAAACGCTGATCCTGAAAATAAAGAAGAAAACCAGGGTGTTGAGAACAATGCTGCAGAAGGAAAAGATGATGATAAGGTGAACACAGGAGATGAAAATGGTTATATTGTCTTCGTAGGTTTAGGTGTCATTGCAACATCTAGTGCATTAGTTCTTATCAATAAAAGAAGAAAAGAAGAAAATAATATAAACTATTAATAGAAAGAGGGGGATGAATTTAATTTATCCCTTTCATTCTTTTGTCGATATTTGAAAAACGATGTTTATTGACGTTGATTTTTAGGGTAAGTATAATTGGTATAAGATGTATTTTCTTGTATAAATAAGGAAGGTGAGATGATGATAGATATTTTATTAATTGATGATAACAAACTTTTTTTAGAATATTTAAGGAACGTAATTCAAAGTTGTCACAAAAACTTTAAAGTCATTGGTTCAGAAGCAGATGGAAATAGGGGATATAAACGTTTTGTTGAGTGTAGACCTAAAGTTATTATTACAGATATACATATGCCGAATTTATCAGGTATTGAGCTAACTGAAAAAGTCAAATTGCTAGATCCAGAAACCGTTGTAATAT
The DNA here is from genome assembly GCA_947074115.1 of uncultured Erysipelotrichaceae bacterium. GTDB lineage: Bacteria > Bacillota_I > Bacilli_A > Erysipelotrichales > Coprobacillaceae > CAMTOK01. The sequence goes on from CAMTOK010000118.1 coordinate 3,655, forward strand.
TCTTATCAGATTACGAGGAGTTTAAATACGCCAGGTCTGACCTAGATTTGAAAGTATTTGATTATATATTAAAACATGAAATAACAATAGAAACCATAAAAGAAAAATTAGATAAAATATATGAATATATAGAAGTCGAAAAAGAAAAGAGATATAAGCTCATAGAAGAAAAAGTGACTGATTATATGAAAAATCCAAATGATAAAATATGTAGGTTTGTGTCTCAATTATTGCCTTCTTATTACCATATTCTTATCGTAGAGGAAAAACGAATTTTAGATTTCATTCCTGAAATAGTAGATGTAAAGGAGAGGGGAGAAATTGATATTACAGAATATCTCTATCATATAGAGGATGTAGAAATCGTAAGTAAAACAGAAGAAAGCAAATATATTGTTTTTATTAAATCGTCTAATTATTTAATTGTTGATAAAATATTTCATATAAAAAATGATTTGTTATCACTTTATGAAAGAAATTATATATTTGCTGTCATAAGTGAATCAAAAGATATATGTGTCGGGTTAGAATCTATTATTTTAAATGAAACGTTTATACGTTACTTAAATTATTATCCTCAATCAACGG
>CAMTOK010000119.1 GCA_947074115.1 uncultured Erysipelotrichaceae bacterium
CTATACGTTTCTCTACGTTAAATGCAATATGTAAAGAATTAAACTGTCAACCTGGTGATATCTTAGAATATACACCTGGAGATGAATAATAAAAACACACCAATTGATTTTTGGTGTGTTTTTCATGCATGTTTTAATATATAGATACTATTTTTTATCTATTAAGTCAATTTCATCTTGAAGTATCTTCAAAAATATTTCAACAGTTCTAGGAAAGGTTTTGTATTTTCTCCAAATGATATTACTTTTAATTGTTAATCTTGGTTTAAGTGGCCTAAAGCAGACAAGGTTATCATCTGATTCATTGAATAAATGTTCTAATGTTAATACATAACCCATATTTTCTTCTACCATTAGTTTTGCATTAAAAAAAAGATTGAAAGTTGCAATAATATTAAGTGCTCTTTGATTACCACCAATCCATCCAGCAATTTCATTTTTAACAAGAGCGTGATTTGAGATAATAAGTGGTTCATTTCTTAAGTGTTGTGGTGTAATTTCATCGAATTGTGCTAAAGGACTGTCTTTCCTCATAAGGATACCCCTTGTATCAAAAGAAGGAAGCTTGATAAAATCATATTTCGTGAGATTATAGGGATCAACAACAATTCCTAAATCAAACATATCTTGTTCAATACCATCACTGACAAATTGCGCATCGCCACTCTCAATATGAAAGATAATATTGGGATGTCGTTCTTGTGTCTTCTTCATTGCCTTCATGACAATGCGATTACATTCACTTTCGCTACAACCGATATAAATATCACCAGTTATATTGTCTTCTGACTGTTTTAATAATTCGTCTGTTTTGTCAACGAGACTGATGATTTGTTTAGCCTGTTGCATAAACAAGTATCCTTCCTTTGTCAGGGTAAGGGAACGTGTCGTTCTCTCAAAGAACGTCAAATGATACTCATCTTCTAAATCTTTTATTTGTTTTGAAAGCGTTGGCTGAGTTACATTTAATATTTTAGCAGCCTTGGAAAAACTCTGTTCTCTCGCTACTGTCAAAAAGTATCTTAAAACCCTAATTTCCATAATATTCTCCTTTTTGATTTAATTAAATCATAACACTATTTATAACTATTTGGAATGAATATTGATAATTTATAAGTAATTGTTTTTTATTATAGTGGAGAATATAATAGAGCTAATCTATGAAATCAAATAGATTATATAGAATAGAAGGAGGATTAAGAAGTTAATGAAAATAGAGAGAAAACTATCTAAAACAACTATGTTTATTTTTATTGTTATGAATTTTGTTTTATCAATGTCATCTGTTGTTTTTAATAGTATACTTGATAAAATGGCAGTATCTTTAAATATAACATTATCTCAAGCAGGTTATTTAACCTCATTTTATGCATTTGGTGCAGGAATTGGGGTTCCGATTTTCTTAATACTATTTAGAAAACAAAGTAAACCTTTATTATTGAAGGTAACATTGGGATTGAATATTATTGCTACTGGATTAATTATAATTGCACCAAATTATTCAGTATTATTAATAACGAGATTTCTAATGGGACTTATGGGAAATTGTTATGGTGTATTAGCAATTTCTACAATTGCCGCGTCATCATCAAAAGAACGTGTTGGTAAAAATCTGGCTTTATTGATTACTGGTGCAGCGAGTGCACTCATGATCGGAATACCTCTTACACGTTTATTGATCAATGATTATCCATGGGAGTATATATTTGTTATATTAATTTTATTAATGATTATTTCATTAGTTTATTTCATATTTAATATAAAAGAAGATAAAGAAGAAATTAGACATCTAAATCTTAAATCAGAATTTGAAATTTTTAAACAAAAGCGTGTCAGTACTGTATTATTAATATCAGTGATAACATTTATTGGATACGGTGGTTTCTATACTTACATTACACCTTATTTGATCAATCAATTCCCTCGTATTGAAATATATATGAGTGTATTACTCATTCTTATTGGTTCTTGTACAGTATTAGGGAATCTATTAGGTGGTATTGTATGTGATAAGTTAGGCTATTATAAATCATTACTCATAGCAACTTTATTACAAGTATTTATTACAATAGGGATATTAATGACAAGTCATTTACTCTTAATTAATATTGTATTGATATTGTTGTGGATGGCGAATGGATGGTTTATAGGGTTACAAATTAATACTGCAATCACAATTGTAACGGAGAATAAATCACGTTTAATGATTTCTTTAAATGGTTCAGGGGTGCAACTTGGGCAAGCGATAGGAACATCACTTGCTTCTCAAATGATTTTGAGTTTGGGTTTATCAACGATAGCCATTATATCTACGGTTTCATCTCTGATTGTCGTGTTAATAATGTTAGCAAATCGCAAAGAAAATAAAAAATAAAGGAGAGAGATTATGACTTTTACAAAAGACTTTTATTGGGGTGGCGCAATTGCTGCTAATCAAGCAGAAGGTGCTTGGAATGTTGATGGAAGAGGAATGGCTAGAACTGATGTAACGACAGGAGCAACAGCTAATACATCGAGGATGGTGACTTTCTTAGATAAGGATGGCAATAAACAAAAAGCCCCAGGGCATGGTTTTAAACTTCCAGATGGTGCTCATTATGCAGTATTTGAAGATGAATTATATCCAAATCATGATGCAATTGATTTCTATCATCATTATAAAGAAGATATCGCAATGTTAAAAGAAATGGGATTCAAGATGTTTAGATTATCTATCTCTTGGTCACGTATTTATCCAACTGGAGAAGAGGAACAACCAAATCAAGCAGGTTTAGATTTCTACCGTAATGTTTTTACTGAACTAAGAAACGCAGGAATTGAGCCTCTTGTGTCAATTTGGCATTTCGATACCCCCCTTGCTTTAGAAGAAAAATATGGGGATTGGTTAGATCGACGTTATATTGAGTTATATGAAAAATACGTAACGACACTATTTACTGAATTTAAAGGGTTAGTCAAATACTGGTTAACGTTTAATGAAATCAATAACACAATTAACTTCTTACCAGATGATTCAAGTGATGAAGTTTATCAAGAAGCATATCAACATTTACATTATCAATTTGTCGCAAGTGCAAGAGCAGTCAAAATTGCTCATGAAATTGATCCAGAAAATAAAATGGGATGTATGATTTGTGGTATTACTTATTATCCATTAACTTGCGATCCTAAGGATATCTTATTTAATAGATCAAAATGGGAAAAAGGAATTTTCTATTGTGGAGATGTACAATGTAAGGGAAAATATCCTACTTATGCAAAAAGACTTTGGAATGAGCATAATGTAAAACTAGATATTACAGATCAAGATCTTAAAGATTTACAAGAGGGAACTGTGGATATTTATACTTTCTCATATTATATGTCACAAGCTGTTACAACGCATCCTAATGATGATACAGTTGGTGGTAATATGTCATTTGGAGTCCGTAATGAATACTTAACTTATTCTGATTGGGGATGGGCCTTAGATGCAGATGGGTTACAATATTACTTAGAAATGATCTATGACCGTTATGAAATACCATTAATGGTTGTTGAAAATGGTTTAGGAGCATATGATACAGTTGAAGAAGATGGTTCTATTCACGATAATTACCGTATAGATTATTATAGAAAGCACATTGCATCAATGTCAAAAGCAATAGACAATGGCGTTGATTTAATTGCCTATACATCTTGGGGATGTATTGACTTAGTTTCTGCAGGTACTGGAGAAATGAGAAAGCGTTATGGTTTTATCTATGTAGATAAACATGATGATGGGACAGGTTCAATGAATCGTTTAAAGAAAGATTCTTTCTATTGGTATAAAAAAGTTATTGAAAGTAATGGAACAGATTTAGATTAATTATTATATTAGCTTAACAACTCTAGATATATGGATGAATTTCATGTGGCTAGAGTTTTTATCTCGTATGAATAGAATAGGTTGTTTTTAAGAATAGCCAATATATAATAAATATATATGATAATCCATCCCTTAAAGAAAGTGAGATGATACTTTATGCAAATCGTTATTTTGTTAATTGGAAGTTTTATTGCGTCACTTGTATCAGGTGCTGCAGGGTTTGGAGGTTCTCTTCTCTTGTTACCAATCGCTACAGCGACAGTAGGTGCAGAACTTGCTGTTCCAATATTAACGATTTCTCAACTTATTGGTAATATCGCAA
>CAMTOK010000120.1 GCA_947074115.1 uncultured Erysipelotrichaceae bacterium
CACGAATTGTTATACAAAGAACTCGTTCAAAAAGGATAAAGAGAGTCGGAAGAACCCGACTCTCTTTTATCTTTTTGTAATTGTAATTCCCATTTTTCTTTCGACTTTTGCAAGTTTCTTTCTTGCTAATGGTCTTGCTTTTTCAGCTCCAGCTTTTAACACTTCATCTAAATAAGAACCAGTCGTGATTTCTTTATATTTGTCTTGAATCCTTTGAAGTTCTTCTCCAACGATTTCAGCCAAATCACCTTTGAATTCACCATAACCTTTACCAACGTATTGTTGTTCAATATCTTTGATTGTTCTATTTGTTAAGATAGAATAGATTTCAAGTAAGTTAGAAATACCAGGTTTGTTTTCTTTATCAAAATGCACACTATTATCACTATCAGTCATAGCAGATTTGATTTTCTTTTTAGAAATATTAATATCATCTAGGATATAAATACATCCTTTAGATGTTTCTTCTGACTTAGACATCTTCTTTGTTGGGTTTTGTAAGTCCATAATTCTACCACCAACTTTAGCAACAAGAGGGGTAGGGACTTTAAATGTATCACTATAACGTGAGTTAAACTTTTCAGCGACATCTCTACATAATTCAACGTGTTGTTTTTGATCTTCTCCAACTGGTACAAAATCAGGATCATACATTAAGATATCAGCATTCATTAATGAAGGATAGTTAAAGATTCCTGCACCAATCACCTCGTTTTTAGCAGCTTTGTCTTTGTATTGAGTCATACGAGACAATTCTCCCATTGATACCATACATCCTAAATACCAACCAAGTTGGGCGTGTTCTAAAACATCAGATTGTAAGAATAAAGTGACTCTTTCTGGATCTAATCCAGCCGCAATATATAATGCAATTAAGTCTTTTGTGTTTTTTCTTAGTTCAGCAGGTTCTTGATAAACAGTCATTGAATGAAGGTTTGCAATAAAAATAAACATTTCATATTCATCTTGATAAGAAACGAATGGTTTAATAGCGCCAATATAATTTCCTAAAGTGACTCTTCCCGTTGGTTTAATACCACTTAACATTCTTTTCATAAAATTCTCTCCTTTAAATAAAAAAACGCCCTACAAAGGACGTGCCACCGTTGTGTTTTCTCTTCTTAACGCGAAGCACGATAAGTAACTGTTGCTACTTATAACTCCAGAATCCCAATTCCCATATCTCATTGACCTATTTCCATCACCCATAGGCTTTCTATAACAACAATAATAAGGTACTCAATTCTTTCATCGTAGATAGTATAATTATAAATTCCTTTTTGAGAAAAATCAATAGAATATAAAAAAACAATGCATAAATGAATAAAATCATGTATAATGGTGTCACGAGGTGATAAAGATGATTAGAATATATACTGCTCCAAGTTGTGCATCTTGTAGAAAGGTGAAATCTTGGTTAAGGGATCACCAGATACCTTATGTAGAAAAAAATATCTTCTCAACACTTTTAAGAGAAAGTGAATTAAGAGAATTATTAGAACGTAGTGAAAATGGTACTGATGATATTATTTCAAAACGATCGAAGATTATAAAAGAAAATAAGATTGATCTTGATGAGATGTCAATTAGTGATTTGATTCATTTTATTCAAGAAAATCCATCAATATTAAAAAGACCAATTATTATAGATGAAAGACGATTCCAAGTTGGATATAATGTTGAAGAAATTAGAGCATTTATTCCTAGAGAATTAAGAAGACTTCAAGAGTGTAGTAACAGTGACTTTTGTCCACAGTTTACAAACATTAAGAAGGATTATTATGATGAATATAAAAAAGCAGGAAATTAATTCCTGCTTTTTCTTTTTAACAAACGCTTTATCTTACTAGGTGTATTTGAGATATAAGTTAATTGATAATGTTGCATTAAATCTTTAAATTCAATAAGCCCCAAATGATAGTCTTCTACTTCCAATTCCATTTCATAATCAGTTATACCTAAATAGTGACTTTCATCTAGAGAGAGGATACCCGTCTTCATTTGAATATCTACTCTATAAGTTGTCATAGATAAGTCTTGATTTAATTCATTTAAATTGATGTGTAGATCTTTTAAAAGAGAAAAGATGTCATTATCAAAATAATCTTTATTCTTAAGACTTAAGAATTGTTCATAAGTTAATTGAATGTTTGATTCAAGTAAACCTACATCACTCGGTCTCTTTAAGGTTAATTCGTAATTCTTTTCTTTTTCTCTCATTCTTAACATATATTTGTTTTTTTCTAATATAGGATGCGTTATATAATAATTTGTTTGACTATATTCTTTTAGAATACAGTTTTTATAATCCTCTTTTATTTGATTTAAGAGTTCTTTTGTTATTAAGAGTTTAAACTCTATTTCATTTATTGTTTCCATTTTATCACCAATTCTATTTTAACTTGTATTGACTCTCTTTTCAATTCCTATATAATGAAAATAAGTAGGTGAAAACATGACAAAATATGCAATTATATCAAAACAAGATGAAGAGTCTAAAACATTAAAAGAAAAAATGAAAGCAGATTTAAAAGATATTTATGATTACAATGATGAGTCTCCAGAATTGTTGATTACAATTGGTGGAGATGGAACGATGTTGTACGCTATACATCAATATAGTCATAGATTAAATGAGATGTCTTTTATAGGACTACACACAGGGACTTTAGGATTTTTAACTGATTACCAAAAAGAAGACTATCATTTGTTTATTGAAGATTTAAAAGCAGGGGATTTTTCAATAGAGAAAAAGAATCTGTTAGAAGTGAAAGTGAATAAAGACTCATACTACGCAATAAATGAAGTGAGAATTGAAAACAATATGCGTGCACAAGTTTTAGATATTCATATTAACAATGAATTCTTTGAAACATTTAGAGGAAATGGTTTATGTATTTCTTCATCAATTGGATCTACAGCTTATAATAAATCATTAGGTGGTGCAGTTTTGTATTCAGATTATCCTTTAATGCAGTTAAGCGAAATTGCTGGTATCCATCATAATGCCTATCGTTCTCTTGGATCACCACTTGTATTAGATGATTCTCATACAATTACAATAGCGTCTGATAATTTTGAAGACGCAATCCTTGGTGTAGATCAACAAGTCATTGCATTAAATCATGTTGATTCTATATCTATTGGAATATCTCAATTAAATGTTCAATTTTCAAGAATGAAAGAAACATCACTTATACAAAGATTAAAGAGATCGTTTTTAAGTCTATGAAACATACTTATAAAATAGAGAAGAGAAATCAAAGAATAGATGAATTCTTAAAAGAAGAGGGGCTTAGTTCAAAGTATATCAAAGATATTAAGATGAATGGAGACATACAGGTTAATGGTGTTCATAAAACTGTACGTTATCATTTACAAGTTGGTGATCTTTTAGAACTTTTTCCACCAAAAGAGGAAAGTACTGTCACACCAGTATATATACCTTTAGATATTGTTTATGAAGATGAGTGGTTACTTGTATTAAATAAACAAAAAGATTTACCTTGTATCCCAACACGTTCACATCCAACCTATACACTGGCTAATGGATTAAAATACTATTTTGAAAGCCAACAAATGGATTGTGCAATCCATTTGGTTAACCGTTTAGATAAGGAAACAGCAGGATTGATGGTCATCGCTAAAGACCGTTATATTCATGATATGTTTAATAAAACAATTTCCCATATGTATAGGGTTTATCAGGCTCATGTTTTTGGAAGTGTAAATGAGGGTGAGATAGATTTACCTATTTACAAGGTTGACAAGCAAATGAAAAGGATAATAGATGAAAAGGGTCAAAGTTCCCAAACACTTTATAAGTGTCTAGAAACAAAAGACAATATTAGCCTTGTTCAATTTGTATTAAAGACAGGAAGGACACATCAAATAAGAGTACATATGAGTGCGATAGGTCATCCTCTTATTGGAGATTCGCTCTATGGTGATGTTCAAGGAGATTTCGATCTTACGAGCGTAGAGGTTGAATTTGTTCATCCAATAACAAAAGAACTTATGAATTTTAAACGTCATATTTAAAGTTGAAATATTTTCAACTTTTTTTATTTATTTAAAGTTAATTTAGAATAAACTTTGTAAAGTAAAGGTGACTCTATTTTAATATGAGTCAGAGAGTATAAAAAAAGATCCATATGAAATGGATCTAATA
>CAMTOK010000121.1 GCA_947074115.1 uncultured Erysipelotrichaceae bacterium
TGAGTTTAACAAGAGTTATCCGGTTGTATTAGCACCAATGCTATCAAAGGATGAACTAAAGGACTATTTTATGGAGTATCTTGGGTATTATTATCAACCTGAAGTTAATAAAAAATGGAGTATATTGAAAAGGAAGTCTTAAACAACTTCCTTTTTATTTATGTAATTTATCATAATTACATATTTACGTATTGACAACTGAAAAGAAAGGAGTATACTGTAAGTATAGAATAATGGTAAAAGGAGGGAATTAGGTGAATTTGATTAATAAATTTGTTACTTTTGAAGCTGGGACACCTCAGTCGAGAATATTTGTTTCTGAACTAGATAGTGATCCAGAATATCTATATTATAGTCAAGTAGATTTAGATAACGATTTGATTGGATTAGATATAATTCAACAAGATAATAAAAAAGTAAGAACTCCTGACGATGTAGTCAAGGTATATAAAGGAAATGTTGTGTTTAGTCTTATATCTGGAAAAGCGACAATAGTTAGAGAATGTCATAATGATTATTTGATAACACAAAATTTTGTTAAGATAAGTACATCAATTTCTATTGATAGTAAGTACCTTGTGTATTTATTAAATGAGGATCAACTGATAAAACAACAATTTATCTCAGGTATGCAAGGAAGTATGATTCTTAAGTATTCGTTAAGACAGTTACGTGAATTAGAGCTTCCTATATTACCACCAATAGAAATTCAAAAAGTTATTGGAGACACCTATTTAAAAGCATTAAAGTTAAATGCATTAAAAATCAAAGTATCGGAAATGGAAAAAGAAGTTTTGTTAAAACAACTTAAAGGAGGTTTTGGTAAATGAATGAAAATCAGTTTGAACAAGAATTAATAGATCACATGACGCATCAATCTCAAAGTCATATAAACCCTCATGTTATAAGAGAAAAAACTGCAGGTTATATAACCGAAGTTAATAACTGGAAATATGAGCCTCATATAAAGACAACTGATGATCTATGGGATAACTTTAAGGAAATATTAGAAAGACATAACTGGATGACTTTAAACCACAGATTAAGTGAGACAGAGTTTAACCAAGTTAAAAAAGTTATTTCTGATTTAAAATCACCATACCACGCAGGACAATTTATTTACGGTTTAAACGGTGTTTCACAGGTAGAGGTAGATCTTGATGATGGAAGACATGTTTACCTAACAGTATTTGATCAAAAACAAGTTGGTGCAGGAGATTCAGTATATCAAATAGTTAATCAGATAGAACGACCTGCTAAAATCATTGGCAAACAAAACAGACGCTTTGATACAACGCTATTAATTAATGGGTTACCAATTATTCAGATTGAAGAAAAAATAGATACTCATGATGTCAATGAAGCATTAAATCAAATGCATCAATATATTAATGAAAACCAATATAGTGATATTTTCTCTACGTTACAAATATTAGTTGCTATAACACCAAATAATGTTAAATACATGGCAAATACAACTGCTGACAAATTTAACAAAGACTTTGCATTTAACTGGCAACGTAAGAGTGATAATGGAATCGTAAGAAATTGGAAAGAGTTTGCTGACTCTATGTTATCTATTCCAATGGCTCATCAAATGGCTACAAACTATATGATACTAGATGGAACAAAGAATAAACAAATGTTGAAGGTTATGAGACCATATCAAGTTTATGCAACTCAGAATGTTATCAATGGCTTAAAGAAAATCGATTTTGAATTTGGGACTAATAAAGTCGGTTATATTTGGCATACTACAGGTTCGGGGAAAACAATTACAAGTTTTAAAACTGCGTGGTTAGCAAGTCGTATGCCTAATATAGATAAAGTTGTCTTTGTAGTTGATAGAAAAGCGTTGACAAAACAGACAAATGAGAATTATAAAGCATATGATCCAGATGCCACTGATTTTAGCATAGGAAGTGTACAAAACACAGAGAATACTAATGATTTAAGTAGAAAACTTAAAAGCAAAGATAATAACATCATTGTAACTTCAGTACAAAAGTTAGATACTTTAGTTAAACGTAAATCATTTGTAGCACCTGATAAAAATATTGTCTTCATCGTTGATGAAGCGCATAGATCTACAGGTGGTGAATCATTTAAGGCAATACAGAAAGCATTTAAGAAATCAGCGTGGGTTGGATATACAGGAACTCCAATGTTTGATGAAACAACATCAGGATTGAGAACACAAGATATATTTGGACCACTGTTACATGCTTATACCATTAGAGAAGCAATAGCAGATAAGAATGTATTAGGATTTAAGGTTGATTTTGAAACAACAATAGATGAAGAAGAAATGAAAGAAAAATATTTACCTGAATTCTATAAAACGCAATATCCAAATTGGTCTGATGAAAAGATTAGAGAAAAAATAGATAACCTAACACAAGAAGATATGGATGATGCGATAGAACCTAGTTTTTATGATGAAAATATGGATCATATAAAACTGGTTGTTAAAGACATATTTACAAACTGGAGAAATCGTTCTAACGGGGGTAAATATAATGCGTTATTTACAACACACGTAGGGGGTGGAAAAGCGAGTACACCTATGGCTATGATGTATTTTAATGAGTTCTTACGTGTCAACAAAGAAAACGAATTAAATGGTGGTCAAACATTGAAAGTTGGTATTACATTTAGTTTGAATACATCAAATAATGATACAATGCTAGAAACAAATCAAAACCTTCATTATGCAATAGATATTTACAATGAACAATTTGGTACAGCATTCGGTTTAGATGATGTATTAGGGTATACTCAGGATTTAACAACACGTTTAAATAGAACAGCAAGTGATGGAAAATTTTTAGATATAGTCATTGTTGTTGATCAGTTATTAACAGGCTTTGACGCTCCTGAACTTAATACACTTTATGTAGATAGAACCCTAAAAGGGGCAAGTTTAATTCAAGCATACTCTAGAACAAATAGAATTGCTGATATGCAAGAAAAACCTTGGGGTCGTATTATTAATTATAGATGGCCAGCTCATAGTGAAAAACTCATGAATAAAGCATTAGCTATCTATGCTAATAAGGAATCAGCGGATTTATCTGATGAAGAGCGTAGTATTCAAAATGTTAATGATGGTATTACTGCACCACATTTTGAAAATGTATTTAATGATGTAAAAGATACAGTAGAAAAACTATCAAGTTTAACGTCAGAGTTTCAACAGTTACCACCATCAGAAAAACAAAAGGATTATATGTTAAATTTACTAAGAGATTACAATGCTGGAATGGCAAAATTAAAGCAATACGATCCTCAACAAGATGAAGAAGGTACTATAGGTTTTAATTATGATAATCCAGATGAATTATTAAATGCATTAGGTATGACTTCAGACCAAGAAACAATGTTAACAACTGTATTAACAAATGAATTAAAAGCCCATATATCAAAGGAAAAGAATATACCTCTTTATCAAATAGAACTGAGAATGACTCATGTCAAAGATATCAAGATTGACTATGATTATTTAACAGAACTCGTAGAACAACTGTTAAATGAAGTTTATGAAGGTAAAGTAGAAGAAGCAAAAGAAACAAGAGATAAAATTAATCAATTCGCTAATGGATTAGATGATAGAGATTACGCTAATAAGATTATAAACGCAGCTGAAGCTATCGTTGAAGGTAATTATCCTCTAGCTGATTCTAATATCACTTATCCAGTGAAACTTGACTCAAGTGATTTAGTTATCCAACAAGCAAATAATGTAACACTTGATAGAATGTTCCTTAACTTTAGACTTAAGTGGGGAATAACAGATATCATAACAAGTGCACAAATGAGAGAGTTATTTAGTTATCATAGATACGGATTGAAGGATCTTGATGATCACGGACAAATTAGCAGTATTGTTACTGAGGCATCACAGGTTTATACGACCCTGTCAAATGACGAAACGATCTTATCTCTTAGTAAAATAAAATATCGTAATAATTTAAGACAAGCTATCTATGAACTTGCTGATAGTCTTGTTGTTATGTAGAGAGGAGATTATTATGGAAAGTAAAAAGAATAATGTTCCTAAATTGAGATTTCCAGGATTTGATGACGCTTGGGAACAGCGTAAGCTATCGAGTATATGTTCTATGCATGCTCGAATTGGTT
>CAMTOK010000122.1 GCA_947074115.1 uncultured Erysipelotrichaceae bacterium
GGTGCCTTATTTAGTGAAGCAAGTTGGGTTGCTCCAAGTGCATACTTTGTAGGTATTGCAGCAATTATTATTTCTGGTATTATATTAAAGAAAACAAAAATCTTTGCAGGAGATCCATCACCATTTGTTATGGAATTACCTGCTTACCATATGCCTACTCTCACAAGTGTATTAAGAAGTATGTGGGAAAGAGGATGGTCGTTCATTAAAAAAGCAGGAACGATTATCTTATTAAGTTCTATCGTGATTTGGTTTGTCACATTCTTTGGATTTGTTGATGGCCAATTCAGAATGCTAGAGGATACAGAATTAAATTATTCTATTCTCGCTGTTATTGGAAATGCAATCGCATGGATCTTTACACCATTAGGATTTGGAAATTGGCAATCAGCAGTTGCTTCTATTACTGGATTAGTGGCTAAAGAAAATGTTGTTGGTACATTTGGTATTGTTTATGGCTTTGTTGAAGTGGCGGAAGATGGAGTTGAGTATTGGCCTCAATTAGCAGCATCTTTCACAATGGCATCAGCTTATTCATTCTTGATCTTTAACTTGTTGTGTACACCTTGCTTTGCAGCAGTTGGTGCAATGAGAAGAGAATTAAACAATGCAAAATGGTTCACATTTGCAATCTGTTATCAAACAGTCTTTGCGTATATTATTGCATTTATAGTTTACCAAATCTTCAATGCATGTTTAACTGGAGTTATTGGTATAAGTACGGTATTAGCTGCTATAATGATAGTATGTTTAATATATTTGATCTGTCGACCTTATAAAGAAGGAGAGTAATTATGTTACAATTCATTCAAAACAATTTATCTACAATTATAGTGTCACTTATACTCCTATTCATCATCTACAAGATTATAAAGTTCCAGCTTAAATCTAGACATAGGTGCCATGGTGGTTGTGAAGGTTGTTCTATGGGTTGTCAAGATCATAAAAAAGATCATCGTTAAGATGATTTTTTTTCTTTCTATCTAATAACAAATAAAAAAGAGGATAAGAATCCTCTTTATAAGGGAGAAAAATATTTATTAATTTGTTGATTGAAAATATGGATTAACATGAATCATACAATGCTTAACTTCAGGCATTGTTTTTTCTATATCATCATGAACATCGTGTGCTATTTGATGAGACTCAACTAATGAGATAAGGGAAGAAGCTGATATTTCAATATCTATATATATTTTATCACCAAATAACCTTGTTTTAATATCATCGATACTAACGACATCATCATGATGATTGATGATTGTTGTTATTTTTTCTATTATTGATTGATCACAAGATTTATCAACCATTTTGTCTATTGCATCTTTAAATATATCATAAGAGACTTTTAATATAATTAAGGAAATAATAAGTCCAGCAATAGGATCTAGTATAGGTAACCCCATACGGGCTCCAATAATCCCTATAAGCCCTCCAATAGACGAGAGTGCATCTGAACGATGATGCCAAGCATCAGCAAGCATAGCCCCTGAATGAACGATTTTGGCAGCGTTACGTGTATACCAATACATTAATTCTTTTACAATGATTGATACTATAGCAGCTACAATAGTAATTGTTGTAGGAATAAGCAAAGATTCAGGATGAAGCATGGATTGGACTGCACTCGCTGCAATACCAAGTCCAGTTAAACCAAGCATAATAGAAAGAATTAAAGCCGCAACACATTCTAAGCGTTCATGACCATATGGATGACAAGCATCAGCTTTCTTTTGGGAAAACTTTATCCCTATCACGACGACAATCGTGCTCATAACATCAGATGCTGAATGAACAGCATCAGAAATCATGGCTGATGAATGACCAATGAGTCCAGCAAACATTTTAAAAACTGATAAGAGTAAGTTAGAAAGGAGAGTGATTGTTGAAACCTGAATCACAATGCTTTCTTTATTTTTATTATTCATTTAAACCTCCGGATTATTTTTCATATCCCTAAGCACGTAAAGGTAGCGTGATGTTAACCACGTATACTGTCCCACAATATGTTCGTTAACATTATTGTTGCCTTACGGCCCGGCTTCATGAATAGTCACAGCCTGATCAGATTGTACTGTTGTTGCATTATAAAATGTATGCAGTGCAAAGAGATATACTCATTAACAAAACTAATGTCTTGTTAATATTAGATTATGCTTGTTTAAAAAATGTGTTCAAATAAATTACTATGGACATATGTCTTTATGATTATCCTTTCATTAATGACTTTACATAATCTTTACTTAATACATACCAAATGATGCTATTTGATTAAATATAAAAGAGTTAAACTGTAATTGTCTTAGGAGACAAGTCATTATGAAAGAGGGAAAAAAACAATGAAAAAAATTGGAGCTTTATTATTAGCACTTGTTTTAACTTTAGGTTTAGTAGGATGTGGAGGAAATGCAGGAGCATCTGATCTTACAGGAAAGATTTCTTTAGATGGTTCAACATCAATGGAGAAATTAGTGAAAGCATTAGCGGAAGGATTTAGTGAGAAAAATCCAGGTGTCACAGTTGAACCACAATTTACAGGTTCATCTACAGGTGTTGAGTCAGTGATCAATAAAACAACTGATATTGGAAATGCCTCAAGAGAATTAAAAGATTCTGAAAAAGAAAAAGGCGCTATCGAAAATATAGTCGCTATTGATGGTATTGCAGTTATCGTTCATACAGAAAACGCTGTTGGTAATTTAACGCAAGATCAATTAAAGAAAATCTATACAGGTGAAATTAAAAACTGGAGTGAAGTTGGTGGAGCTGACGAAGGAATTGTTGTTATTGGACGTGAAGCAGCATCAGGAACAAGAGGTGCATTTGAAGAATTATTAGATTTAAAAGATCAATGTAACTACGCTCAAGAAGTAGATAATACAGGAGCAGTTGTCGGTAAGGTTGCTTCAACTTCAGGTGCTATTGGATACGTATCATTAGATGCGACTAATGATACTGTAAAAACACTTCAATTAGAAGGTGTTGACGCTACTGTAGAAAATATCCAAGCAGATCTTTACTTCTTAAAAAGACCATTTGTTATGGCGACTTTAGGAGCAATCAGTGAACAAAGTGATTTAGTAAAAGCGTTCTTCTCATACATTGAATCAGAAGAAGGTCAACAAATCATTACTCAAGTTGGATTAATAACAACTAAATAAGGAGTTTATATGAATAACGGACGATTATCGATTATTGCTAATCAAAGAACAAAATCGCTCGTAGAAAAGTGTGCAGCTATTATCTTAGGAGGCTGTGCACTTGTTTCTATCTTAGCGGTAATAGCAATAACAGGCTATATGTTGATTTCAGGGACACCAGCTTTATTTGAAGTAGGTATTAAGGAAATATTATTTAGTTCTATTTGGGAACCAACAGCAGCTAACCCTCAATTTGGTATATTAAGTATTATTTTAACATCAATTATCGGGACTTCACTTGCAATAGCAATTGGTGTACCTATTGGTGTTTTAACAGCAATCAATCTTTCAGAAATGTGTCGTAAGAGTACAAAGACATTCTTAAAATCAACAATTGAATTATTAGCAGGAATACCTTCAGTTGTTTATGGGTTATTAGGAATTCTTATTATCAATCCTTTTATGTATGAAATAGAAAAAATGTTATTTGCGAATGATCCTACCCACCAATTTACGGGAGGTGCAAATCTCATATCAGCAGTGTTGGTGTTGGCAATCATGATTCTTCCAACGCTAATTACAATAACAACAACCTCATTAGAACAGGTCCCTAGGGATTATAGAATGAGTTCTTATGCATTAGGAGCTACGCAAATACAAACAATATTTAAGGTTGTATTACCGAGTGCGAAAAATGGAATTATGAGCGCTATTGTATTAGGGGTAGGGCGTGCAATTGGTGAAGCAATGGCAATCTTACTTGTATCAGGTAATGCTGTTAATATACCATTACCATTTGCATCGGTGAGATTCTTAACAACTGCTATTGTATCAGAAATGTCTTATTCTAGTGGTCTTCATAGAGAAGTCCTCTTTACAATAGGGTTAATTTTATTTGTATTTATCATGGTTATTAATATTATTCTTAATGTGATTATGAAGAAAGGAGAAAAAAATGGATAAAACAATTTATCATAAGAG
>CAMTOK010000123.1 GCA_947074115.1 uncultured Erysipelotrichaceae bacterium
TAAATAAGGGGAAACCCTTATTTTTTATTTTGTCATTAAATATACCAATAAATTCCACTTAACTATTGATTATACAGCCTTTATAAGACGTTAACCCGGTCTTTAAATAATAAAATGAATAAAATATAGTGTTAACAAATAATAACGACATTTCACATAGAAGAGGATGTAAATCATAGAATGAGAGTGCATTGTTTGGTATTAAAATACACATATATATAATAACATTCAACGCTATATCCTATTCTTACTCGTCTCCTTCATTTTGATGGAGATTTTATTATATATAGAAAGGAGAAATAATGAGAACGAAAAACATTATATCTAGAACTTTTATAAATCCTGATACTATCGGTACTGGACCCGATACATTATTAGAAGAAGATAATGATAATAGAGAAGGGTTATTAGGAGATACAGATATTATAAAAATTCATTTATATGTAGATAACGAATCAAGAGAATTTAAAACCGGTAGCGAAATCACTATATTTACTGGTCTTGAAATTTCTGGTGCAATGACAGTATTAAATGGTGGAATCATCAAAGTGACCATACCTAAGACATTCGTTGATCCAACATATAATAATAAAACTGGAGTTAAAGCATCAACAGGGGATATTTTATTAAATGATCCCGTTATCACATCAGATGATAACAATTATTATATTCAATACAATCTTATTGATTTAGGTGGAGGTGCTGAATTCGACTTACCATTTAATATAAAAACAATTAACTATACAACACAAAATCTTTCAACTTTCTCTTTAGAATCAGAAGTGTTTGATTCAATGGGTGTTTCACAAGGGAAAGCAAATCTGATTCTAATTAATACTGCAGTTGATACTTACCGAACAATATCAAAAAACACTTCTGTTACAGAAACATTTGTAAGAGAGGGTACCCCAACTAAAACATCAACTGAAGAAGATGAGTTAGATATAAATACAATACCTTATTCCTTTTCACATACACTAACGGCAAAACAATTAGGAATGTATCTTGCCTCATACGTTCGTTTGGTTGTAAAATTAAATTCACATGCAATATTCAAGAAGGAGTATAACGTCGCCAATGAAGATTGGACTTATGATGAAACGACTCATACTTTAACAAGAGATGTAGATTTAACCACAACAGAACAACCTGCAACAATTACAGGCAATCTATATCTTAAGATGGCAGATATCACTTATGGAACATATACAGAAGCCTTCACGACGTCTATAACGACTCTTGATGTTGACGGACAAGTTATAGAAGGGACAACGAGTGCAGCAATCAACTCTTTGATTCGTATATACAGGCTTGTTATCCCTGATCCATCATATAAGTATTCTCTAGCATCAACTAAGGTTATTGAAACAGGAAATTACAATTACTATGAAGGAAATAAAGATAATATTACGTCATGGAAATCTAAAGTCTATAATGATTCTAAGTGGATTAACTTACCCCCAGGAGCAGATCCAAAGGACTATCCTGATAGAGTTTCATATATAAGAACGTATAGTGAATATGATTTAAATAGTCATCTCTATTATTACAGTATCACCCCCGATAGAAATTCAACAACAATAGCGAATAAAGATCAATTGGGAATCAATATCTTATATGGTTATAATGTGGCAGGTGAAGAAATAGAAATCACACGTAATATAGCTATCGATACAGAATATTTTATCCCTCATGATAATCATCTCGATCCTACACAGGTTTATCGAAAACTTGTTATGGTTTTTCCTGAAGGGGTTGAAATTGAACAAACCAAATCTATTGTTATACACATTAAAACAAAAGTCTTTGAAGATGATTATAAAGTTGGGGCAGATGAATTTAAAACATGGTTCTTAGGTGGAACAAATGAATTATTAAGAACTAATCTTTATAACTATTCAGTATTTTACTATTCACAAACTCAAACGGGTGAAGAAATAAGGTTAACGAGTGGTAATGCGTACTTGGTCATTAACTCAGGTGCCAAAGTCATTATTTCCTCTTCAACATCATCATCGAGTGTTTTTATTAAAGAAATCCCAACTGTTTCTTTTACAAGTGCTATAAACGGTTATGCACTAGAAGGTGAGGAAGGAGATTATGATATAAGTGATGGCTACTATGTTGTCTTCTTACCAAATGGGTGGTCATATATTGAAGATAGTCGACACCCAACATTTTTAACATACACAAATAAAGCTGGTAATAGTGCAACTTATCTTATGACGCCGGAAATAGAATTTGATTATAAAGGTTCAGGGAAGAGAGCTCTTATATTTGATTTATCTGTGATCGAAAGAAAACCAAATACAACGATTAAATGCACATTTTGTTTACAAACAAATACAAGTACTCCTAAGGGGGTATCAACTGTTCAAGGATGGCTATCCTACACTAATAATCAACCTCTTGTTATGAGTGCAAGTCCTGGGACGAGCGATGTCTATGATTTAAATGATAATGGTCGTGTAGACGATCTCTTACCAATGAAAAATCTAGAATTAACATTTACACCACCTAGAGAAGTGATTTGTGTAAAACTTGCAGGTAAAACTGTAGAAACTTTACAACCAACATCATCAGAATATTTGGATTTGGGTGAAGAGTTTTATTATGGGCTAGAAGCAATCAACTTACAAAGTGCAGCTGTTATTCATAAATATTCTTTATTGGATATCTTACCTTTTAAAGGAGATTTAACAATAGTTCCTAATGATTCAGGTGAATATACGGAACGTGGTTCACAGTTTAGAGTTAATATTGTTGGACCGGTACTTTATAATAATAATGGTGAATTAGAAAACCCTGAACTTCATGGATTTGAAGTTTTATATTCAATAGATGAAGTCGCTAATGGTAATTTAGAGGCAAACTTAAATAAAACGTTTAGTAAAACAGTTCCTGAAGACGATTATACTAAAGTCACTATGTTAAAAGTAAATCTTTTAGCTGGAGAAACAATAGATGTGGATGAAGTAGATATCTTTGTTGTCAAAGCGAGAATTCCGTTAGATAAAACAATTGTAAGTGAATCAGTAGCGTTTAATAGTTTTGCATTTGCTACTAGTAATACGGAATCAGTCATATTTGATCCATCAGATTATCTGGAAGTTATTGAAGTACAAACTCCAGTACTAAGATATACAGCTCATGGAACTGTCTTTAGAGATGTGAGTTACAATGGTGTTTATAATGTAGATGAAATGCCGGTGGCGGGTATCAGTGTTAAACTCTATAAAGATGATGGTTTAATTGATGAAACTTTAACAAATGATCAGGGTTACTATATGTTTGATATTATAGAACGTGGGAATTATCAAATTAAAATACCTGAATTGCCTAATAATAAATCATACTATGATCCAACATATGATTATAGTAAAATCTTTCCTACAATAGAAATTTCTGAAGAGGAAAAACTTATTGATGGAAAAATTGTATCTAACGATGTGGATGTAGAAGGAACAAGTGTTGAATTCATATTAGGGTCTTCCCATAAAGATTATATAGTTAATCTTGCTGTAGAAGATAAAACACAGATGTTAACTATTACAAAAACTTGGGTAGGAGATAGTTCTGATTTCAATACAATAGCCTTCGAACTAGTTGCTTTAGATCAAACAAAAAAGCTTGAAACATTTAGAGAAAATAATTGGTATGGTGAATTTGATGACTTAAGATCAGTCGATTTAAATGAAGATAGTATTGTCTATGTATTAACTGAAGAACCATATAAAAGAATTACTCCTTATATCAATAAAGAACCAAATAATTATAATGTTAAAAATGTTGTTGATGAATTGATTGATATAAAAACTAATAAAGTATGGGAAGGAAAACCAAGTGAGCGTATTATATACGACCTATATGTAGATGGAGAAATTGTATCAACTGCAGAAATTACTGGCCCTACGGATTGGAGTTATACTTTTGTTGGGTTAGAACGCTATGATACTCAAGGGAAGAGAATCGTCTATTCTCTAGTTGAAAGAGAATTGGCTGGTTATGAAACAGATATTACAGGAAATATGGATGAAGGATTTATAGTTACAAATACTGCAGTACAAACAAGAGAAGTGACTGTCTCTAAGGAATGGGTAGGAGAATCA
>CAMTOK010000124.1 GCA_947074115.1 uncultured Erysipelotrichaceae bacterium
GATTTAAGTGCTGGAACATATTATATTCAAGAAAAATCAGTTCCTTCTCATTTAACTTTAGATAGTACTATTAGAAGTATTGAAGTTAAAGCAGGGGAAACAGCGACTTATACAGCAACAAATGATTGGGTTCAAGGATATATCCAGGTTACTAAAAAAGATGCAAAGACTGGTCAAACAGTATTGAAGGCTGGAACACAATTTGAAATTTTAAGTGGTTCAACAGTTGTGTCAACGATCACAACAAATGCTTCAGGAGTAGCAAGATCAGGCTTATTAGACTATGGTACATATATTGTTCGTGAGAAATTAGCACCTACAAATTACCAAATAGTCAATACAACGCAAACACAAGGCATTACTACACAAGGAGCAACTTACGAATTAACTTTCTTTAATGAACCAGTATCAGGATCAATTTCATTAACTAAAGTCGATTCAGAAAATAAAACAATCTCATCACAAGGTGATGCAACGTTAATCGGAGCAAAATACTTATTAAGAGCTAAGACAAATATCTTCAATCCAGCAACTGGAGAAGTATTATTTAGTGCCGGGGAAACAATTTCAGTTAAAACTGTAGGAAATAGTACTTGGGGAGATGTTGGTGTTAAGGTAACAAACGTTTCATCAGAAATTAAGTGGGCAAACTTGCCACTTGGTAATTATGAACTTCTTGAAATTGAAGCTCCTGAAGGTTATTTAGTTAATTCTAATGTACAGTCAATTTCACTGACATATAGTAATCAGAATCAGGTTGCTGATAGCTTTAATGCTATTTCAGAAGAACAAGTTATAAAAGGACAAGTAAGACTTGTTAAATCAGGTCATTCTGGTGATAGTGGCTTAGTAGAAGGACTTGAAGGTGTAGAGTTTACATTTAAGTTATATAGTGAAGTATTAGCAAAAGGTTGGGATAATGCGAAAACATATGATGTTGTCACAACTGATGATGAAGGCGTTGCATTATCTAAATCACTTCCATATGGTATTTATCAAGTAAGAGAAACAAAAGTACCTGATGATTATGCTGTAGGGGAAGATTTCTTAGTTAATGTTTCAGAAGATGGAAAGGTTTATACTAGAATCGTTAATAACGTTCCTTTTGAAGCGTGGTTAAAATTAGTTAAGGTTGATAATGAGGGTAAAGAAGTTACATTATCAAATGCAACATTCAAGTTACTAGATCAAGATGGTAATGTTGTTAAACAAAAGGTAGCAGGTGTATTTGTTGATACATTTACAACTGATCATGAGGGAAAAGTTATCTTACCTCAAATGTTAGAAAAAGGTGTTTATTCAATTGTAGAAATACAAACACCTGAAGGCTTTTTAATTGGTAATGATGTAGAGGTTGTGATTTCATCATTAAATACATCTATTGAGTTAGATGGACAAAACGATGCGATTATTACTGTCACAATTGTCAATGAAAAACCAACTGGAACAATCATTCTGGACAAAATATTTGAGAACATGAATCCAAATAAGGACTATACAGCAAGCTTTGAATTATACGCTAAGACAGAAGTAGTTGATCCAGCGACTGGAGAAATTATTTATGAGGTTGGTCAATTAGTTGGTACGTATACGCTCAATGATGATTTAAAAGTTGTTATTGAAGGGTTACCTTTAGGAACTCATGGTGCAACTTACGAATTAAGAGAGGTATCAACAACTCCAGGTTATGTTGTTTCAACAGAAAGTTTATTATTCACATTTGAAATTGAGGATAATACAACGAAGGTATATACTTCAACTTCTTCTTTAGAAAACAAACTAACTGAAACTGACTTTGCAAAAGTTGATGTTAACTCGGCTTCTATTAAAGGAGCGACACTTCAGGTTATTGATCAAGATGGAAACATCATTGATGAATGGGTGTCTAATGGTGAAAACCATGTTATAAAAGGTCTTGAATTTAATAAGCAATATATTTATAAAGAATTAAATGCCCCTAAAGGGTATGTTCTTGCAACTGATATATTGTTTAGCATTACTGAAAACAATCAATCTATTACGATGATTGATAAAGTAGTGGCAATTTCAAAACAAGATGTAACAACTGGAAAAGAATTACCAGGAGCGACACTTCAAGTTATTGATCAAGATGGAAACATCATTGATGAATGGGTATCAACAGATACACCACATTATGTATCAGGACTTGTAGAAGGTGAAACATATACTTTAAGAGAAATGATTGCACCTAATGGCTTTGTAGTAGCAGAAGAGATTGTATTTACAGTGTCATATGAAAAAGAAGTACAAAAGGTAACAATGGTTGATAAAGTAGTAGCAATTTCAAAACAAGATGTAACAACTGGAAAAGAATTACCAGGAGCGACACTTCAAGTTATTGATCAAGATGGAAACATCATTGATGAATGGGTATCAACAGATACACCACATTATGTATCAGGACTTGTAGAAGGTGAAACATATACTTTAAGAGAGATTACAGCACCTTATGGATATTACTTAGCAGAAGATATTGAATTTACAGTAACGTATGAAAAAGAAGTACAACGTGTTGTTATGTATGATCAACAGATTTTAACGAATATCGTTGTGAATAAAGTTGATTCTATGAGTGGTAACGCTGTCGTATCAAAAGACTTTGTTTTCGGTATTTATGCAGATGCAGATTGTACAGTTTTAATTGAAAAGAAAAATGCCAATACTGAAGATGGTACAGTAACTTTTGAAAACATGCCATATGGTACTTATTACATTAAAGAGTTAGAAGCACCTGAAGGTTATAAAGTTAGTAATGAAATAGTAAAGGTTGTTATTGATGATAACTTAGAAGAAGCAGGTAAAACATATTCATTTAAATATTTAAATACTCTACTTCCTGAAATCATCGTTACAAACCCAGAAACATCAGATAAAATGTTTGGTTCATTAATTAGTAATTTATTACTATTTGTTGTATCTGGATTTGGTGTTTTAACTTTAAGTAAACAAAGAAAAGAAGATAAGGCTTAGTCCTTATCTTTCCTTTATTCCTAGTAGTATCATTCTGGTGCAACTCCAGAAGGGAATACCAATGAGCAAGGTGGCAAAGTTGCCACCTAATAAAAATATTTAATGTTTGTCTAAAATATGTTAGTTTATAGAAAAGAGGTGAAAGATAATGGAACTGTTGGAATATTTGAGTAATGATAGAAAATATTACAGAGATGTACTACTAAGAATGACATACAATACGAATGCAATCGAAGGGAATACATTGTCTATAGTAGAAACATACGATGTTTTATTCAACCTATCAAAGTCAAAAATGAAGTTAGATCCAAGAGAAGTTATTGAAGTTATAAATCATAAAAATTCATTTAATTATTTAATAAAAGAGATTAAGATTAACAACCTTTTGTCACATGAATTAATTATAGGTATGAATAGATTGATCAACGATCATATAATATACATTGATGGATATAGAGTATCAAGAATTGGGGTTATGGGATCTAAAGAAGTGTTTCCATATCCGAATGAATTAAATGAGCTTATGGGAGATTTAATAGAGAAGTATAATGATCTATTTAAAGATAATGTGAAAATGTCAGACCTAGCAAAATTTCACATTGAGTTTGAGAAAATTCATCCCTTTCCTGATGGTAATGGAAGGACTGGTCGCTTATTACTGAATTTTATTTTATTAAAAAATAAGCTTCCACCTTTAGTTGTTTCGGTTGATGATAAAAAGAAGTATATAGGTTATATCAGAAACGAGGATGTTGAAGGGTTATCAGCAATGATTTCCGAAAATATACAAATTGAGGAGACAAGGTTATTAGATTTTGTTGAAATGAAAAAGGAAATTGAAGGTATAACAGTGAAGAGCGAGAATGTTAGGAATAAAATTTTGTTAGAAAACGAGAGAGCGTATTAAAAAAGGATGTTCAAATATGATTAATTTAATATGACTCTAGGGGAAAATGTTAGTTTATTAGAGAATAATATTATTGTAATTAAATGTACCCAAAAATTTTATTACTTAGTTACAACAAATTCTAGTATATTTATACTTTGAATAGTATAATAAACTATATAGAAGACATTATTTG
>CAMTOK010000125.1 GCA_947074115.1 uncultured Erysipelotrichaceae bacterium
ACAAAGATGTCGTTGTGTTTGAAATCAGAATAAGACATAAGATATTCAACCATTGACATGATAATCGCAACACCAGCTTTATCATCAGCACCTAGTAATGTCGTCCCATCTGTCGTAATTAATTTATGACCAATAAGTTCTTCCATAAATGGAAACTCACTTGGTGATAATTTCATATTCAACGCAGATGAAATGATAATGTCTCCACCTTCATAGTTTTCAATAACTTGTGGTTTGATATTTGCGCCACTTGCATCAGGTGCAGTATCGTAATGGGCAATGAACCCAATCTTATCACCAACACCATCATTATTAGAAGGGATACGACCATAAAGGACACCTTCATTAGATAAGTATACGTCCGATACGTTTAAATCAATAAGTTCTTGTTTTAAGTATTTTGCTAACTCTAATTGCTTTGTTGTTGATGGGGCCAAAGTTGAATTAGGGTCAGATTGTGTATCAAAACTTATGTATTTTAGAAATCTATCTTGTATATTCATAACGTCCTCACTTTCATTCATTATTATACATGGAATTCCAATATTTATCTATGTTATAATACATTTGGGTGAATAAAATGAACAAAACAATAGTAGATATTTATAAAAGAAAATCAGTAAGAGTATTTGAAGAACAAGAGATTTCTCAGGATATCCAAAAAGTGTTATTTGATGCTGCGCTACAAGCACCAACTGCTGGAAACATGTCATTATTTTCAATCATAAATGTAACAGATCATGACTTAAAGAAAGAGCTGTCAGTGCGTTGTGATAATCAACCTTTTATTGCGAATGCACCACTCGTTTTAATCTTCCTAGCAGACTTACACAAGTGGTACGAGGCATTCTTAAGTCAAGGAGAAAGCGTTCCTATGGAAGCTGGAGATTTGTTACTTGCAATGCAAGATGCAATGATTGCAGCTCAAAATACTGTCGTTGCTGCTGAATCATTAGGTATAGGTTCGTGTTATATTGGAGATATATTGGAACATTATGAAGATAATGTGAAATTATTAAAGCTACCAAAATATGCTGTACCATGTACAATGGTTGTGTATGGTTATCCAACACAACAACAAAAGGATAGAAAAAAACCACCACGCTTTACTATTGATGATATGGTTTTTGAAAATCATTACTCTCAGGATATAAATGTGAATGAAGTGTTTCAAAGAAAATTAAACACTTCAAGTGAAGATGTTGATCGTCATATACAAATGATTCTTAAACGAAAAATGAATAGTGAATTTAAAGATGAAATGAATCGTTCCGCGTTATCAATTATTGAATCATGGATGGCGAAAGATTTGTAATTAATTGTCAAACATGGTAAAATATTGTCGGGTGATATTATGAAACTGAAAAAACAAGCGAAAATATTAATTGCTGCTGTTGCATTATCTGTTGGTATTATGGTTATTTTTTGTTGTTATACATATTATCAAAATACTTCAACTGCAAATTTAGTTATTGAAGTTGTAGAAGAAAACGTAGAAATAGCGTCTCAATATGTTGGTATGATCAACCAATCCGAGTCAACTAATGAATATAAAAAATGTATCATGAAAATCACAGCAGGTACAAAATTAATGAACACAACTTTTGCAAGAGAACAAATCTTTGAAAAGTATGTTCAAATGACAGGACCTTCTGGAACAGAAACGCTTACGAGTGATTCTGCTGAAGCTGTGACACACTATGCTTATAGCTTATTATTGGTTGGGGACATTATTAAGACGACAAATGAAAAAACAAATCAGGTCATCTATTCTATTGAAAATGCGATGCTATCATATGATCGCATACCTGTTGTACTTTATGAGGACAGAAGCTCTGTACTTATATCGAATACAAAGGGGACAAAAGAAAAGGTTGTTGATCTTGAAGAGTTTACACATGCATTAAGTATTTTAGATCAAAGAACATCGATGATCTCTTGGTAGAGCGTTTAACGCTCTTTTTTTATTTTAATGCCATTAAATTATTTCAATTATTTTTATTATTTGTTATAATATGTATGGAGGTGCTTATGAAAGAGTTCTTAATTAAATCAATTAAAAGCCAGAAATCAAAGTACTTAACAGTTCTACTTGTTATGATCTTACTTGGGGCTTTTGAATTCATTGCTGTTGCTATGTATACAGCGACACCTTATTTAAATCTTTCCTTTAATGATTTATATATGGTGAACCTGATTGTCTTTGTTGTTATTATATTGGTATTAATGACTTTATTATTTATTAATCATTTCTTTAATGAAACGAAAAAGAAAGAATTTGCACTTATTCTCTTATCAGGGAGAGGATTAAATAGTATTCTGTATTACTTAACTTTACAATATGGTGGTTTGTTATTAATTGCTTTTATTGTATCTATAATATTAGGAATGCCAGCAATCCTTCTTATGAACATCTTAGTGACTCAAATTTTTAATATAACGTTAGTTTATAATTACAGTGAATTGTTTGTCTTAGTCACTTCTTTATTAGGATGTAAATTTGCATACTTATTAATGATTAACTTTGGAATTTTCATTAGATTAGAAAATGAAATAACAAAATTAATGTCTGACTCAACTTATCAAAACAAAAAGGTTGATTTAAGTGCATTTATGCCAGAATTCTTACCATCAGAAAATGGTAGAGCTATAAAAAAGAATATCTACTTAAGAGGAATTTTCCATATTGCTGTTGTGGCTGTATTCCTTTATACATTGGTTGTTATCTTTTTACCATATGGAGTAGATGAAAAAATATTTGCAGTCGTTGGATGCATAGCATCATTATTTCTTATTTTAAATAAAAGTATTCATTATTTCTTTGAAGTATGTCATTCATCAATTTTCTTAAAGGATATTAAATTACTAATAGGATTTTCTCAAGTGTTAGATATGTTAAAATCACTTAACCTAGTGATTAATTTAAGTTTAGTCCTCTTACCAACTTTATTTAGTTTAATCGTTATGAGTAGTGAAAGTTTAGAACTTCAACTTTATACTATTGTCAGTATTATGATTATACTCATTATGTTATTTGTCAGTTTACTGTTTAAAATGAGTTTATTGTTTGATGGAAAACAAAAAAGCATTAATACTATGTCAATGATCGGTTGTACACCAAAACAAATCAATACTATTAAATTAATTGATTCCCACGTCTTTTATCTTGTCGGGGTTATTATCCCTATGGCTATATGTTTGTCGCTTGTCAGTGCAGGAATGACAGCAGGAAGTGTACCGTTGACGATTGGTCTTAGTGTCATGTGTTGTTATCTCGCTTGTGCATTGATCTCATATATTGCAATGATGATGATGTATAAAAAACTAAGAATAGGAAGGAAATAAGAGAATGTCAGAAATTATATTAGAAACACAAAATGTGTTTAAACGTTATACGAAAGACTATGTTTTAAAAGAAATTAATTTTCAATTATTAAAAGGTGAATTCATTTCAATAATGGGGCCTTCGGGGTCTGGTAAAACAACTTTTTTGAACTGTATTTCTACGCTAGATGAAGTGAGTAAAGGTAAGGTATTGATCAATGGTAAATCACTTGGTCAACAATCTACTGCATCTATAGCTCAGTTTCGTTATGAATCACTAGGTTTTGTTTTCCAAAATGCAAATCTTTTAGAACCATTAACAAACTTTGATAATATAGCAACACCTCTTGTTCTTGCTAAAGAAGATACAAAATTGATAAAAGAAAAGGTTTATAAAATAGCTCAACAACTTAATATTGAAGAATTGCTAGAAAAATATCCAGGTCAATGCTCAGGTGGACAACAACAACGTGTCGCAATAGCGAGAGCAATCGTTAACAATCCATCCGTCATTATTGCTGATGAACCAACAGGGAACCTCGATTCTGAAAATACACGTACAATCATGAAAATCTTAACTGATTTAAATAAAGATGGGATTTCTATTATCCTAGTGACACATGATAACTTAGTCGCAAGTTTTTCTTCTAAACTTTGCTACTTAAAGGATGGTGAAATCAGTCAAACAATTGAGCGT
>CAMTOK010000126.1 GCA_947074115.1 uncultured Erysipelotrichaceae bacterium
TTATTTTGACAACTCTTATGAAAAAGAATATTATAGTATTTGGGAATGATGTTCTCCCATAGTAGAAATACTTAAACCGCATTATAGCTGATGACGTCTATACTTTTTTAAGTATTGATTCACTCAGCTTTTTATATAGGAGGTTATTATGTTACTGAGTATTGCTTTAATATTATTAATAGGGTTGTTACTTGGAAGTGTATGTGAAAAACTGAAACTTCCGAGACTTATAGGAATGATTTTAACAGGAATTATATTAGGGCCTTATGTCTTAAGTCTTATTGATGATTCTATCTTAAATATCTCTGCGGAGTTAAGAAAGATTGCACTCATCATTATCTTAACGCGCGCAGGATTAACATTAGACATAAATGACTTAAAACGGGTAGGGAGACCTGCTATGTTTATGTGTTTTGTACCCGCTTGCTTTGAAATTATAGGAATGATAATCTTTGCTCCTTTGTTGTTTGGTGTCTCTTATATAGAAGCAGCACTAATGGGTGCAGTTGTTGCGGCTGTATCACCAGCAGTGATTGTCCCTAAAATGATTAAACTTATTGAAGAAGGAAAAGGAACAAAGAAAAGTATACCTCAATTAATATTAGCAGGTGCATCAGTTGATGATATCTTTGTGATTGTCTTGTTTAGTGCTTTCTTGTCCCTTGTAGAGGGACAAGGCGTATCAACAATGAGTCTTGTTAATATACCGTTATCTATTGTATTTGGAATGATTATAGGTGTTGGTGTTGGATATCTTTTAAACATTATGTTTAAAAGATATCATCTAAGAGACAGTATCAAAGTCATGATTATTTTATCCCTTTCTTTTTTACTCGTCTCTTTAGAAGATTCTTTAACAACTATGATTACATTTAGTGCTCTTATATCTGTTATGTTTATTGGTATAACAATGAAGAAACAATATGAAGATGTTGCAATAAGGTTATCATCTAAATTCAATAAATTATGGGTTTGTGCAGAGATTATATTATTTGTACTTGTTGGAGCAACAATAGATCTACAGTTTGCATTCCAATCAGGTATCAACGCTATTGTATTAATTCTTATTGTCCTACTCTTTAGAGTCTTTGGTGTTTATATCAGTTTATTAAAGACTGATCTTAATACTAAAGAGAGAGTCTTTTGTATGATGGCTTATATTCCAAAAGCGACAGTTCAAGCAGCAATTGGTGGTATACCTTTAACATTAGGACTAGCTTGTGGTCCTCTTGTTTTAACACTTGCGGTCATCGCAATTGTTATCACTGCACCATTAGGTGCATTCCTTATTGATCGTTATCAAGGGTGGTTAACGTCATAGTTTTAAGGTGTGAATTTTCACAGTATTTGAAATAAATAATAAAGAAAGACACCCAATTCCTAAAGCCTTTACATCTATTGTAAGGGCTTTTATATTGCGTTATGATGAGGGTGCAGAATATTTAGAAAGGGGAGAAAAAAGATATGATGCAAAAGATTCAAAGATTTGGAGGCGCAATGTTTACTCCAGTATTGTTATTCGCATTTGCAGGTATTGTCATTGGAATTGGTACTTTGTTTACTACTGAAGCCATTATGGGTGGTCTTGCATCACCTACTGGATTATGGTATCAACTATGGAATATTGTCCTTCAGGGAGGTTGGACAGTCTTCAATCAATTACCATTATTATTTGTTATTGCTTTGCCTATAGGTCTTGCTAAAAAACAACAAGCAAGATGCTGTATGGAAGCATTCGTCTTGTATGTTACTTTTCAATATTTCTTAAGTACAATCTTATCTCAATGGGGGTCATCATTCGGTGTAGACTTCTTAGCTGATATAGGAGGGACAAGTGGATTGACATTAGTAGCTAATATAAAAACACTCGATATGGGGATGATTGGCGCATTAATGATTTCTGGTATTGTTATTGCTTTACACAATAAATTCTTTGATACGAATTTACCTGAATGGTTAGGAACATTCAGTGGATCATCATTTGTTGTTATTGTTGGATTCTTTACTTTAATTCCAGTTGCTTTCCTATCAGCACTCATATGGCCTACAATTCAATCTGGCATGTTAGCGTTCCAAGGTTTTGTTTCTAATGCAGGTGCTATAGGTGTTTGGATCTTCATCTTTATGGAGAGAATTCTTATTCCATTTGGATTACACCATTTATTATATTTTCCATTCTTCTATGATTCAGTTCTTGTTAATGGTGGTGTTGTTTCTTATTGGGCAAATATGTTACCAACATTGGCAGCAAGTAGTGAATCATTAAAATCACTTGTTCCAGAAGCATGGCCTACACTTACAGGATTGTCTAAAATGTTTGGGACTCCTGGTATTGCATTAGCATTTTATGTAACTGCTAAATCGAGTAAGAAAAAGAAGATCGCAGGTCTTTTAATTCCAATTACTTTAACAGCAATTGTATGTGGTATTACTGAACCTATAGAATTTACATTCTTATTTATTGCTCCTGTATTATTTGTTGTTCATGCGATATTAGCAGCAACGTTATCAACAGTCGCTTATTTATTTGGGGTCGTAGGTGCGATGTCTGGCGGATTAATTGAAATCTCTGCACTTAATTTTATTCCGTTAATGGCCAACCATTGGCCAACATATTTAACTTTATTAATTGTTGGATTAATCTTTACTGGAATCTATTTCATTGTCTTTAGATTCTTAATATTAAAATTTGATTTTAAAACACCTGGACGTGAAGACGATGAAGAAGACATCAAATTCCATTCAAAAGCAGAGTATAGAGAAAAACAAAATGGTCAACAAAAAGAGACTCTTGCAGAAGCTATTCTTGAAGCTTTAGGTGGAAAAGATAATATTGTGGATGTTACAAATTGTGCAACACGTTTAAGAGTGAATGTCAAAGATGAAACATTGGTTCAAAATGATGAATTCTTTAAAGGTATAGGAACTCATGGTCTAAAAGCAACAAAAACAAATATTCAAGTTATTGTTGGACTTAAAGTTCCAAGTGTCAGAGAAGATTTCGAAAATTTATTATAAAGAAAGGAAGATCTCTATGTCTAATCAAAAATTATTAAAAATTAATCGTTACTATAAAATCAGTCAAATATTCTTTTGTATAACACCATTTATAGCATATATCTATATCTCATTAAGTGCGTCTATGTTATCAATATCCTTCCAAGACATATTAACATCAAACACACAACTTCTCGTGATCTTTATTATTGCGATGTTAAATCCATATATCGCATATTTGTTATCACTTATAAAAAATAAATTAACTATTCAATCTTACGAATTTGTTGTTATTAATCTGATTTTATTATTCATATCACAATTGTTAACTTTAAATTACTTTTATTTGATTTTACTAGGGATCGTCTTTTATAAAACAATTCAAATATATAACATAGATATTAAATACGAATTATCACATATCACATTAAAATCATTATTTGGTCTTAGTGGTGGAAGTCTTATCATAATCGTGATATCAAGTCTTTGTTTATATGCAACATTACAATTAAAATAAAGAAAAGAGGAAAAATATATGGAAAAGAAATATTCTATTACTATCGCTGGAGGAGGAAGTACATTTACTCCTGGAATTTGTTTATTATTATTAGAACACATGGATCGCTTTCCAATTCGTAAAATCATGTTCTATGATAACAATGAATCACGACAAGCGACAATTGCTAAAGCTTGTGAAATTTATTTAAGAGATCATGCACCTGAAGTTGAATTTGGTTATTCAACTGATCCAAAAACAGCATTTACTGATGTTGACTTTGTTATGTGCCATATCCGTGTAGGACTATATGCAATGAGAGAAAAAGATGAAAAAATCCCATTAAAATATGGGGTTGTAGGACAAGAAACATGTGGTCCTGGGGGTATTGCTTATGGTATGCGTTCAATTGGTGGCGTATTAGAAATTTTAGATTATATGGAACAATACTCACCAGAAGCATGGATGTTAAATTACTCTAATCCAGCTGCTATTGTTGC
>CAMTOK010000127.1 GCA_947074115.1 uncultured Erysipelotrichaceae bacterium
TTGAAGCACCTCGAGAATCATTAGAACAATTTATTGAAAGTATTGGAAAGTTATACGATACATATAGTGAAAGAATAAATGGTATCGGTATTTCAATGCCTGGTGTTATTGATCCTGAAAATGGTTTTGCCTATACAGGAGGAGCGTATCAATTTATTAAAGATACACCGATTGTAGAATTATTAAGTCAACGTTGTCCAACACGTATTACAATTGGTAATGATGCTAAGTGTGCTGCATATGCAGAAATCGGTTTTGGTTCTTTAAAGGATGCTAATAATGCTGCTGTGATTATATTAGGAACTGGTATTGGTGGTGCAGTTGTTCAAAATCGTCAAGTGTTAAATGGAAATCATTTTGCGGCAGGAGAATTCTCATGGATCAGGTCACATTATCAACATTCCAATGATATGGATTATTTATGGTGTGGATTAAATGGAATTAGTGGCTTATTAAAGCTTGCACAAAAACACTTAAAAACAGAAGATAAATTAACAGGTAAAGATATCTTTGAAATGGCCAATGCAGGAAATCAAAGTGCAATTGATGCGATTGATGAATTCTGTTATTATCTTGTTATTCACATCTATAATATTCAAACAATGTTAGATCCTGATAAGATCGCTGTTGGTGGTGGCATTTCAATCCAACCATTATTATTAGAATTAATGAATAAGAATATTGACGCGATATATAATGATGCATTAAAGTATAATTGCCCAATCGCAAGACCACAAGTCGTGATCTGTGAGTATTTTAATGATGCAGCAATCCTAGGTGCATTCTATCAACATATTCAATAAAACATCTTTGACAAAATTTCATAAATGTGTTAATAATAGGTGTTCATAAATAAACAAACAGTGAGTTTCCTTTCGGTATAAATCCAACTGAAGGGGCTCACTGTTTTTATATTAAGGAGGTATTATGGAAACATTTGAACACAGTGAATTAAGAGATTTAAAGATAGTAACATTAATGAAAAAATATGCTATACCATGTATTATTTCCTTACTTGTTGGTTCGCTTTATAATATAGTCGATCAGATATTTATAGCGAATTCTAGTGATTTAGGAACTTATGGAAATGCTGCAAATACTGTTGTATTCCCTTTAACCATTATTGCGTTATCTATCGCTGTTATGATAGGTGATGGATGTTGTGCTTATATGAGTTTAAAACTCGGAGAAGGTGAAAACGAGAAAATTCATAAGGGGATAGGGACTGCACTTATCTCATGTTTAATAAGTAGTGTATTCATTATGGGTATTTATCTTATTTTTAGCAATCAGCTATTAAGTCTATTTGGTGGTATGATTAATGAAATAACATTTAATTATTGTCGAGTTTATTTGTTTTGGTTGACAATAGGTATTCCGTTTTATATGTTTGGACAAATGATTAATCCAATTATAAGAGCAGACGGTTCTCCTAAAAAAGCAATGATCTACATTTTACTAGGAACATTAATAAATATAATATTAGATCCATTATTTTTATTTGTCTTTAAGTGGGGAATGGCAGGTGCTGCTATAGCGACAATAATTGGACAAATTATAACTGCATCATTATCAATACGTTATCTCATGCATTTAAAAACAGGAACATTAAACGCTTCTAGCTTTAGATTTGAGAAGACAATATTTTATGATCTTTGTCGATTAGGTTTGTGTAGCTTTTTATCACAAATTTCATTAGTGATATCAATGGCTGCAGTCAATAATATGTTATATATATATGGCGCAAAAGATCTTATTTTCAGCCAAGCACTTTATGCACAAATACCAATGGCTGTCGTTGGTATAGTTATGAAGTTCTTTCAAATCATTATATCTATAGTAATAGGATTAGCAGCTGGATGTATCCCCTTGGTAGGGTACAACCTAGGCGCTAAAGAATATAAAAGAACGTTAGAAATTTTTAAAAAGTTATTAATAATGGAATTCATCATAGGGTGTATTGGTTTCATCATCGTTGAATTTTTCCCTTCACAACTCATTTTAATATTTGGCGCATCAAAAGAAAGTGCCTATTATAGTGAATTTGCTTTAAAGGTTTTTAGAATTTATCTATGTCTTTTACCACTTGCTTGTATCAATAAAGCAACATTTATCTTTCTTCAATCAATGGGAAAAGCAATGCAGTCAACCTTTCTTTCTATGTTCAGAGAAATTATATTAGGTGTGGGGACAGTGATTTGCTTTTCATATCTATTTGGATTAAATGGAATTCTATTGAGTATGCCAATATCTGATGGAATCACTTTTCTAGTGACATGTTATTTGATCTATAAGACAAGTCATCAGTTAAAGGACAAAATAAAAACAACAATTTAATGTTGTTGTTTAGATAATGTAAGAGTCATAGAAGAATGACTCTTATATTGTGTCATAAATTTAATGACTAATGATGTTGATAATACAACAATCATTCCATAAACAATTTGATGGAAGTCATTATATAATAACTGTAATAATATAATCATTAAATCAAAAACATAAAGAGAAAAATGAATAGGGATATTAAAATGTTTTTTTAAGATCACAGAAATAACATCTAATCCTCCAGAGGTTGCGTCACTACGAAGAATGAAACCAGCTCCTAATCCAATGAACATACCTCCACATAGAGCACTGATGAGTGGGGAAGGGGTAATGAGTGATAAGGGGAGTGTTTCAAATATAGCTAAAAACATAGGGAAGCAGAATGTTGATAAAAGTGATTTTAATGCAAATTGATAACCTAATAAGAGATAGGCAATGATAAATAAAATAATATTTAAACAAAGTACTGTTAAAGAGAGAGGTATTTGGAATAAGTTTTGAAGAATGAAGCCAACCCCAGAGACACCAGCACTCATAATGTTATGTGGTAGTATAAAAGTTATTAAACTCCACGCGATCATGATATTACCTATGAGTATCATAAATATTTTAGAATAATGTGTTTTCATATAATCACCTCATAAGGAGATTAACATATTTAACTTGATAAGAATGTAACATATGTTACAATTAAAGGTGAAAGAGGTGATTCTATGAAAATTAATGAAGACTTATTTCAATATTTTCAACGTGTAGGGCAACAAGTCACTTATCGTAAAGATGATATTATTTATATGCAAGAAGATGAAACAACCAATCTCTATCTAATTACTCATGGTCGTGTCCGTGTCTATTATATGGACGCTAATGGGAAGGAAGTGACATATGAAATTTTAGATCGAGGACGCATTATTGGTGAATCCTCATCATTTCTAAGTTCACCTAGACAAACAACAGTCACTGCACTTGAAACAGTTGAATTAATATCATGTCATATTAATGATCTTTCTCCATATTTTCTAGAAGCACCTGAATTAACAATTACATTATTAAAATATATGGTTGAGAATTGCGATTATCTGTCTAAGTTATTAAGGGAATCATATACATATAACCGTTATGAAAAGGTTGCCTCGTTCTTGTTAGAAACAACCAAATCAATGAGTGAACAAAATCTATTATCTGGTATTTCATATACTCATGAAGAACTTGCAACTCATGTTGGATTAAATAGGGTTACTGTTTCTAAAGTTCTTAAAGAGTTTGAAAAACAAGGTGCAATTATTATGAAATATAGAAAGATTATTATAAA
Organism: uncultured Erysipelotrichaceae bacterium; assembly: GCA_947074115.1. Taxonomy (GTDB): domain Bacteria; phylum Bacillota_I; class Bacilli_A; order Erysipelotrichales; family Coprobacillaceae; genus CAMTOK01. The sequence continues at coordinate 3,638 of CAMTOK010000127.1, forward strand.
AGACAAGGAAAAATTAGTAAAACAAATCAACAATATGTAAAGATTCACTCCTAATAAATAGGGATAGGTGTGATTCTTTTTTTATTTATGGAATATTAATATGTATCTCATATTGATTAAAATATAGTGATATAATCACAGTTTTTTTATATTTAAAGTACACTATGTAAAGCATTAAAAAAGAGTGTGTTATAAAAAAATAAATTAAACTGGTTGCAATTTCCAATTTAAGTAGTATAATATATCATATCAAAGTAGTATGAATTGGAGGGATATGTTATGTTTAATTATTTTAATGCCATGTGTTGCTATATGAAAAAACCCAGGACTTTGTTGTGGGCTTTATTATAG
>CAMTOK010000128.1 GCA_947074115.1 uncultured Erysipelotrichaceae bacterium
GTTGTAACACATAATGATGGAACAAGTTTACGTGTTGATTCAGCTATAAAATACACTTATAAAACACAGTTATTAGATCCTAATAAAATCGTTGGAAAATATGCGAATACGAATTCATCGACAACGAGAAACTTCTCTATTGAGAATGTTGCTGTTCTTTTAAATGGAGATACATATTTAACAAGAGCAAGTTCTAATAAAACAGTAACAAGTAATTTAATTGAAAAAGATATGATAACAGTTCATAAAGCTCAAGGTGATTTAACTAAGCCTAGTCAATTCAATGGATCAGGGTCTGCTGCTGGGAATGCTTATAACTACGTTGATCGTAGTGTTGTATTTAGAATTAATGTTAACTTAAATGGAACAGTCAATTTAAGTGATGTTGTTGATAGTAATGGAACCTCTCTTGGTAAGGTCACTGTGACCGATGTCTTACCAGCAGGATGGGAGTTTAAAGAATTTAGTGATGAACAAGTCGGTTTTAGTGAAACAATCACTGATCGTCATTTCTTATTATTTGAAGCATCACCCGCAACAAATAACAGTAAATATTTAAACGCAACTGAATATAAAGAAAACCCTGATTTTATAACTGTGAATTATTCTACAGTGAATTCAGTAGAACAAGTGAGTTTTGAGTTTGATCATCTAGATGGGGCTTATGTTATTCTGTTAAAAGCAGGACCAACAGATGAAATTGCTCAAGAATACTTTAGTAAAAATCAAACAATAAAATGTACAAATGATGCAATTCTATCATGTGAGAATTGGTCGACAACAGTTAACGATTGGGAAGATGTCACAATTTCCTCTCAACTTGTAAATAAAAGTCTTCCAAATGGTGCAGTTAACGGTGTATTAACATGGCACGTAAATTACAAGCCATATGATTTAGGTAAAGTAGGTGCACGTATTGTAGATGTATTGCCAGTTGGTGCGGAATTAAAAATGAATGCAGATGGTGCATTGAATATAGATAATGGAACACCTGATGATTTAACTGATGATAATATTAAAATTACTGAGTTAATTTTACAACCTAATGGTTCTTATGTTGATGGAAATCAGGTTCAAGTCAACCTAGGGCAAGATGGAAATGTCACATATGATCATGTGACAAGAGAACTTGTTTTCTTGTTGGCAGATCCTAATGTTTCATATCGTTTTGAATACAATACTATTATAACTGCTAATGTTGGTGCAGTTTTAACAAATAAGGTGACATTAACAGCTCAAGATGATAGTGATGTTGACTCTTCTCAGGTCTTTAGAGTTAGTACTCAAGATGCAACAGCCACAATGCAATATTCTGGTTGGGTTAAATTATTTAAAGAAAATCAAGAGGGGTTACCACTAGCAAATGTCAAATTTGCGGTATATGCTATTGATGGGACAACACTATTAAGAACAGGTCTTACCGATGAAAATGGAATTTTATATTTAAGAGGTTTATATGAAGGTGAGTACATCTTAAGGGAAATTGAAACCCTTGAAGGATACGTACTACCTGGTGATGAATATCATATTCAGGTAACGAATAAAGGTGATTCATTTATGACATCTATTAATAATAAAGAAGGTAATGAACTTGTGATTACTAACTATTCCAAAGATGTTACAGGGCAATTGAATATTAAAAAGGAATTGTCTGGTGATGATACTGAAATAAATCGTGAATTTGAATTTGAAATTACACTCTCTCATATCCTTAATGGATATTTACCTTATAAAGGGCTAGCAGGTAAAACTGATGGAATGCTTGAATTTATTAATGGTGTTGCACAATTCACTCTAAAAGGTAATGAAAGTATAACAATAACTGAGTTACCTGAAGGGATTGAGTATATTGTCACTGAAATGAACTATGAAGAAGAAAGATATGAAACTACATATACAAATAATCATGGTGAAATCACAAGCCTTGAAACAAGTTATGTTGTGATTACAAATTCGAGGGATAAAGAAATCATTCCTGAACCAGAAGTGATCTATACACAACATAGCGTCGTTAAATTATGGAATGATTCATCAAGTGAAGTGAGACCATTATCTATTCGTGTCCAACTTTTTAGAGATGGTATCAAGTTTGGTGATGAAGTCATTCTATCTGTAGAAAATGGTTTCTCATACACTTGGAACCAATTAGACACACAATACACTTGGACTGTTGATGAGGTTGGTATTCCAGCGGGATATACAAAGACAATTTCTACTCATGAACAAACAACAGTGATCACGAATACAAAAATAAAAACAGTACCTGATATAAGTTTTGAACCAGAGGAAGATGATGGTGATTATGACACATTGTCTGCTGAAGGAAAAGAAGAACAAAAGGTAACACTGACTTCTGATATAACACAAGTTGTGTTATATGTAGGATTATTTGCAGTCAGCTTACTTGCTTGTGTCTTCTTATTAAAGAAAATAAAGAAATAGATATCTTAAAACACAATGATGAATAATCATTGTGTTTTATTTTACAAAGAATTTAATTTTGTTAACATCAATATGATATTATTTTTATGGAATAAGTTGTAAAATAAAGATAAGTAAGGAGGTAAGTATGCCATCAACATATGCACATTTTCGTTTAGGACACGAAGTTCTTGAGCAATTAAAAGGTAATGAAAAACTCATTATTGAAGATTATTTAGATTTATATTTAATTGGATTGCATGGACCGGATATCTTGTTTTATTATAAACCACTCATACAACATCGAATAAACCAAATTGGTTATAAAACGCATACCTATTCAGGTCGTTATTTTTTTGAACGTTCAATAGAAGTGATCAATCAACAAGAGATTAAAGAGCCTTATATAGCTTATATTTATGGTGTACTGAATCACTTTATACTTGATTCACTTAGCCATGGCTATGTAGATGAAGCTATTGAAAAATTGGGGATTTCTCATACTGAGATAGAAGTAGAGTTTGATCGTTATCTTATGATTCAAGATAAAAAAAATCCTATAACACAAAAGTTAACGTATCACATTCAACCTAGAGAAGAATATGCGCATATCATTTCAAAGTTTTATCCAGGTACGAATCCAAAAGATATTATAAAATCATTAAAGGGAATGATTTTTTATAATAATTTAATAACAACACCATCAATATTAACAAGAAAATGCATATATGCATTATTAAAAATAACGGGAAATGAAAATACAATGCGTGGTGTTATTGTCAATCTTGAGGAGAATAAAGTTTGTCAAGAAAGTACACACTCTCTGCTTGATAAGTATAATCAAGCACGGTTATTAACAAAGGAGTGTATTTATGATTTTGAAGATATGAGAAGAAAACATATGAATTTTAAATCTCAGTTTCATTATGATTTTGGAGGAAAATTAAAAGAAAGAGAGGATATAGTAAGTGAAGTTTAAATTAACAAAACAAGAAAAGCATTGGATTCTGTACGATGTCGGTAATTCAGCATTTATCCTTTTATCATCCACGATACTCCCACTTTATTTTAATTATTTAGCTAATCTGGCAGGGATATCTGATACTGATTATTTAGCATTTTGGGGATATGCAGTCTCTTTATCAACATTAACTATTTTTATTCTTGGTCCTATTTTAGGGTCACTTGCAGACACAAAAGGATATAAGAAACCGTTATTTATGACTTTTCTTTTTATGGGAGTCATAGCGTGCATGGGGTTAGGGATGGCAGTGCACTGGTTATTCTTCCTTGGAATCTTCGTGATCGCAAAAATAGGATTCTCAGGAAGCTTAATTTTCTATGATTCAATGATGTCTGATATTACAACAGAAGAACGTATGGACGATGTTTCTTCTCAAGGGTATGCATGGGGTTATATTGGAAGTTGTATTCCTTTTATCGTTTGTTTAGCGTTAGTTCTTGGACATGGAGCAATCGGATTATCTATGGAAATAGCAATGGCTTTGTCTTTTGTGATTGTAGGGGT
>CAMTOK010000129.1 GCA_947074115.1 uncultured Erysipelotrichaceae bacterium
ACCCCGTAAAATTGTAAAGCTTTTTTTATTTAACCCCGTAATTATTTAAAGGGCCAAAATTTATCAATCTTTTTTCTGTTTAGAGAACACAAATGTGACTCCCTCTTCTTCATTTCTTGCATTTACGTCATATCCATACATTTTAGAGACTTTTGATACAATAGATAATCCTAATCCAAACTGTCCCTTTACGCCCTTAGCGTAAGGATTAAAGAGATATGGAAGGAATTCATCTTCTATCGCTTCTCCATCGTTATAAATAGAGAGTTCTTTATCTTTCAATGTTATTTTAATCTTTGTTTTAGCATAACGTGATGCATTCTCTATGATGTTTTCAATAGCGATACGCCAATGTTCTTCATCACCAATAAAAGATACATTTTCTAATTCCGTATCTAATGTCAGTTCTGGTTTTAATGCATCCATTTGACTGACAACTTTATCAATCAGTTGTTCCATATCAAACATTCCTACTTCACCTGAATTACTACTTAGATAATCTAAACGATTTAAATAAAGCAATGATTTTACTTTCTTTTCTAATCTTTCAGCATTCTCTAGAATAATATCCATAGAACTATTCTTATCACCATATGGATAAATATCATCTTTAACACTTTGTCCATATGTTTGAATTAATGCAATTGGTGTTTTTAAATCATGAGATATATTATGAATCATTTCTTCTTTTGTTTTGGCTTGTTGATCAAGTTCTTCTTTCATCTCAACCAAAGCCTTTGAAACAACTCCTATTTCATCTTCACTCGTTATACTTAATTCTGGATTTTTTCCATCCTTAACTTGATCTATATAATTCTTAATTTTCTTTAATGGATTAATTAATGTCATAACCCATACAATCATAACTATCGCAAATATGAAAACAAATCCATATTGAATATAAATAATTTGATTTCTTAAGGCACTTATTAATTCCACAGAATATTCATTGTTCATAACTGAAATAAGATACGTATCACCATCTACTTGTGTGATCATGTAATAGTATAATACCCCATTATAATCACCTTTGTTTTTGACTACAGATGTTTGATTTTCTATAGCTGTCGTTAAATCTAATCCAAATAAATTATAATACATGTCAACAACACTAAATTGTGCAACCAAATTGGTTTTAATAAATGTATGTGTAGAGACATTATAAAGCATATGATAGACCTGTTTACTTTTTCTATTATCAGGTATAATGGATTCACTTATAACAAATTCTTGTGAACTATTAAGTGTTTCATACATTTGATTATCAATAATTGAATTCATATTGTAATCAACTAAAGGCATTAATACAAATAGAACAGCTAATGCAAAGATACCTAAGACAACAAGTAATTGTCTTACTAATGATAATTTTTTTAAGAAGTTATATTGAGATAGTTTTTCAATCATAACTAATCAAGACGATATCCAAAACCATAAATCGTTTTTATATTTATATCTGGCATCTTCTTTCTTAACCTTCTCAAAGTATCATCAACAACACGATCGCTACCATAATAATTCTCATCCCATACTTTAGAAAGAACTTGTTCTCTTGATATAGCGATACTTTTATTCTTAACAAAGAATAATAACAATTCATATTCTTTAGTTGTTAATTCTATTTCATCATTATCTACCAATACTTTTCTCTTTGATTCATCAATAACATAACCATCAATATAGATAAGAGATGGATCATCCTTATAAACACGTTTTAAGACATTATGAATTCTCAAAATGACTTCTTTTATATTAAATGGTTTTGTAATATATTCATCCGACCCTTTTTCTAATCCTATAATACGATCAAATTCTTGATCTCTAGCACTCATAAATACGATTGGCATATTTGGTTTCGTTGCTTTAATTTCATTTAACAAATCAAAACCACTATTCTTATCGAGCATAATATCAACAATCCATAAATGAACATCATCATCTTTATGCAATAGAGCTTCCTCATAAGTATAAAAAGAATATACGATATACCCTTCTTTTTCTAAGTATGTTCTTACCAAATCATTTAAATTTTTTTCATCATCAATTATATTTATACGATATTTCATTCTTATCACCTCGATTTCATTTTATACAAAATATCGCCATATAAATATGGCAATATTTTGTGATAATATGTGATTGTTCTATTCTACAGCATATCCTTTAGATTTAATAACATTAATAACTTTTAATACGTTTTCATGACAGATTTCATCTGTTGCTGCTTCTACCATGACACGTACAACTGGTTCAGTTCCAGATTCACGAACCAAAATACGTCCGTTATCCCCTAACACTTCTTCAACTTCTTTGACAGCTTGTTGAACATCAGCATCTTCTTGTGCTTTTTTCTTATCTGTCACACGAATGTTGATTAATAATTGAGGATAGATTTTCACTTCTTCAGTTAATTGAGCAAGTGTTTTTTTGTTTTCAACTACCGCTTCCATCACTTTTAATGAAGTTAAAATACCATCTCCTGTTGTTGCATGTTTCGAGAAAATCACATGTCCTGATTGTTCTCCACCGATGCAATGACCATTGTTTACCATGTTCTCATAAACATATTTATCTCCAACAGCAGTTTTTTCGTATGCAATATCAGCTTTATCTAAAGCTTTATATAAACCTAAATTACTCATAATTGTTGTTACAATTGTATTATTAACAAGTTCACCACGTTTTTTCATTTCTTGTCCACATACATAAAGAATTAAATCTCCATCAACAACACGACCAAATTCATCAACTGCAATACAACGGTCAGCATCTCCATCGTATGCAAATCCTAAATCTAATCCATTTTCTCTTACATATTGTTGTAAAACTTCAATATGTGTTGAACCACAATTTGTATTGATATTGACACCATTAGGATTATTATGAATCACATGTGTTTCTGCCCCTAATGCATCAAATACTGCTTTAGCGATAGCACTTGAAGCACCATTTGCACAATCCAAACCAACTTTCTTATCTTTAAATGCACGTGTAGGAATACTCATAAGATAACCAATATATCTATTTCTTCCCATTGAATAGTCAACAGTACATCCAATAGCGTCTTTTGTCGCTAATGGGATTGGATCACATAATCCATCAATATATTGTTCAATTAATGATTCTACCTTTGCATCTAATTTTTGTCCTTTACCATCAATGATTTTAATACCATTATCATAATAAGGATTATGTGATGCAGAGATCATGATACCACAATCAAATTCTTCACTACGAACAACATAAGACACCGACGGTGTTGTTGTTACATGTAATAAATAAACATCTGCTCCACTTGCAGTTAATCCAGAAACAAGTGCATATTCAAACATATAAGAACTTCTTCTTGTATCTTTCCCAATTGCGACTCTTGCTTTTTTGTTTTGAGAATAATACCAACCTAAATAGCGACCTACTTTATAAGCATGTTCTACTGTTAAGTCTACATTCGCTTCTCCTCTAAAACCATCAGTTCCAAAATATTTACCCATTCTACTACTTCCTTTCAATGTTAATAGTGATATTAGATGATGAGAGTAATTCTATTGCGAGAGTTTCATCATCAATGGCAACGCTCACTTTCGCTTTATGCGTTCCAACTTTCATACCCTCTATATCAATAACAGCTTGGATATTACTTGCTGTAATTGAAGATACTTTTGTTTCAGTTCCACTCACTGAGACTGTTGCATACTGACCTGAACCTACAAATGAAACTTTATAATCACCTGCTTGATTCAAGACTTGTATTGGTACATTATCTATTGATTTTGTAATCACTTTTTCAACTGTTATAAAGACATCAACAGTAGATGTCGAGAATTTATTAATTCCATTCTCTTTTCTTATAGAAACACCACTAACAGTTGTTGAATTTTTAATTAAACTTAAATCAACCTCAACATA
>CAMTOK010000130.1 GCA_947074115.1 uncultured Erysipelotrichaceae bacterium
AAGGATTGATATGGATCTGACAATGTTTTACCCTTGGAATCTGACATTCGATACGATCATGAACATCTTGTCCAATATCATGCCCCTGTGTTACTGTCAATTCACCATCCACACATATTTCTATATCTACATATATGCGTTCTGCAAATTGACGTGTTTTCAGATCGTCAATACGTATAACACCTACTGTATTATTCGCTATTTCATCAATCAATTGTAGTGTCTCAACATCACACGCCTTATCGGTTACTTTTTCTAAAGCATCCTTTAAAATATCGTATGCGACTTTGAGTATTAAAAGTGAAATCAATAATCCTGCAATACTATCGAGTATCACATAACCCAACATTGCTCCAGCAATACCGACTAAACTCCCAATTGAAGATAATGCATCTGAACGATGATGCCATGCATCAGCAATTAAGGACCCTGAACCAATTTGCTTCCCCGCTTTATACGTATACCTATACATCCATTCTTTAATGATGATAGATACGATAGCCGCAACAAGAGCGATCATACCTGGAACCTGAACATTCTGATAATCGCCACTTACTATCGTCATAAAAGCTGCATAGCCAATACCTAAACCTGTGACACCAAGCATTATCGACAGGATTGCTGCACAAATACATTCAAACCTTTCATGACCATAGGGATGATCAAAGTCACTTTCCTTTGAGGATATTTTCGCTCCAATAATAACCACAACTGTACTACATACATCTGATAATGAATGAACTGCATCTGAGACCATTGCGGCTGAATTACCAATAAAACCTGCTAATAATTTCAAAACTGATAGTAAAACATTCAAAACTATCGTTACCGTCGACACCCTTACTGCTATGTTTTCATTTGTCTTTTTCACCATAAAGACACCTCCTATTTTATTTCCCTTTCTGCATTATTTAAATAGATTAGGGGAACTAAAATAAAAAACGCCCCTATGGAAACATACGACTGTCCCACAGATAGCGTTATAACGACTTTCTGTTGCCAAGAGGTGGCCCGGCTTCATGCTTGACGCATAGCCTGATCAGATTGTACTGAAAATCTCGCATTTTCAAAAGAAAATGTAATGCAGTGCAAAGAGATACTTTAATTATAACAAAGATTAACAATAATTCAATATCGAATATTATTTTAATTAAAATGTTATTAAATTATTGTTTAAGATTTAGAATATAAAAAGAGTTTTAAAAACTCTTTTTATACTTATCAATAATTTAAATACTTTCAAATTTATTTAAAACTTTTGTTAAATTATCTTTACCATTTTTTAAACCTAAAGTAATCACAAGAATGCAAAGAATTGAAATAAATAATATTATACTACTTATTGGACGAACAAGTGCATTTAAAGATGGACCATAAATGATCAAAAAGAGTGAGAGTGAGGAAACAATATAGAGCATTCGTAACCATCTTTTTAAATTATTTATCATTTTTAATTGATATTTCATTTCATTTGCATATGCATTTTTTATATTTGTATTCATGATAAAGATATCTCCTTTATTAGTAAGTTAAACCTGGATTAAAGAATCCAACTAATACCCCAACTAAAGCAATAACGACTAGTAATAACATAACTTTAATTGGTGATAATTTTTTCTTTGATAATAAGAACCAACAGAATAAGACAAATACAGCTGTCAATAAACCAGGATACACACCATCCAAAGTATTTTGTAGAATAAGGTATGGAACTGTTTCACCCTTAGCGATCATAGTAAATGATGTTTGTACACTGACCCAAGTTGCTGCTACGGCACCAATAACAATTCCACCAACCATAGTAATTGATTCTCTTAACGCTTCCCCTTGTGGACCAACTAAGAAATCTACTGCTTTTCCACCTAATTCATATCCCTTGAAATATAATAGTTTCATACCAAAGTATGCAAACAAGTTCCACACTATTGTATAGAAGATTGCTCCTACAGGAGAACCACCTGTTGACATCCCCATCGCAACACCTAACAAGATAGGAATAACTGTTCCAACGACTAATGAATCCCCAATACCTGCAATCGGCCCCATCAACCCTGCACGTAACCCATTAATTGTTTCATCATCAACATCTTCCGCACCGTTTGCACGTGCTTCTTCTAACCCAGCAGTCATACCAACGATAACAGATCCAACTTGTGGTTCAGTATTAAAGAAGGCAGTGTAAGTATGCATAGCTTTTTGTTGATCTTCTTTTTTAGAATATAATTCTTCTACAATTGGTAACATTGAACATAAATACCCAAATGTTTGCATGTGTTCTTGTGAGAAACATGTTAAGTTCCCGTAATACCAATTATGAAATGATTTATTTAAAACCTTTTTTGTTAATTTCTTTTCCATTTAAATATCCTCCTCATCATCGAGATCGATAGAACCTGCACTTGCCCTCTGGAGACTTAGCATTTTAATTCTATAATTGATAAATGCAAACATTCCTGCAATAACAGTTGCTGAAACAAGGTTAATACCTAATGATGCAGCAAGTGTGAATCCTAAGAAGAATGGAATAAAATCAATTGCTTTTGTCACAATTTGTTTTAATAAGATTGCAATCCCAACACATGGTAATAATGAACCTACAGTAAATAGTGTTTTCATTGTGACACCATCCATTGGTAAATAGATTTTAATTAGGTCAACCATAGGTGCTCCCATTTTACACATGATCATTGTTGGAATAAATGAACATAAAATGTGTGAGATCCATGGTAATACCATATCTACAACATATAATTTTTTGAAATCACCTTTTTCAACAGCTTTCCATCCAACATGTTGCCATGCTAAGTTGATCGTAGCTGTTCCATAGAAAAGAACAGTTCCTAAAGTTCCTACCATTGTTCCAAATGAGATTGCTAAAGCTTGACCATCAGCACTTGCTGCGTCTAAACCATAGCTTTTAATTGCAATCATCGCTAATGGAATACCAATATAACTAATTGCACGTACATCTGCCGATACAGTTCCTCCAGGTGTTACCAATGCTATATAAACAACCTGTAAAGCTACACCGACTAAAATCCCAGCTGTCAAATCCCCTAAAATAATACCGCAAACTAATCCTCCGACAAGTGGTCTACCTAATGTGTAGTTACCAAATGAAGTTCCCCCTAGCCCAGGCATACTTGATAAACAAGCAAATAACCCAAGCAAGGCTGCTTGAAACCAACTAATTTCCATAATATATCTCCCCTTTTCTTATTTATTAATAGCCAAATTTACTCTTGAAATCATCCCATGTTCCTATCGAAACATCTGGCAATAAAGCAAATTTTATTGTATAACCTGCTTGCGCCATTTTCTCGAAGGCATCAGCCTCTTCTTGAGTAATTGATTGGTTATTACCTAATTTAGTTGCACCATCACGATCATTACATGGTCCAACGATAATCGTTTTCAATCCTACATCAATACCCTTATCAACTAGTATTGAACACATATCAATAGGATTTTTTGTAATCAAGAAATATTTCGTATCACTTTCAATAACCTTTTGAACCTTTTGGTTAAAGTCATTAACAGTCCATACAAATGTTTTTTTACCACTTGCAGCTTTATAAGCTGCTTTTAATACATCACTACCTGCTGCATTGTCATTAACAGCAACTAATCCATCACATGGATACTCTCTTGCCCAACGGGTACAAGTTTGTCCATGGATCATTCGATCATCAATTCTTAAAAATGTAACAGACATCTTCTTCCTCCTTATCAAATATCATCTTCTTCATCACATGAGACTTTAAATTCTTTTAACGCTTCCATAGCTTCAGATAGCGCCTGTTTTGGTAATGACTCTAAAGGTATTAACTCCTTCATTAACACAATAGACAGGGCAAGTGGTAAATTCATCCCACCTATAACAACTGTGTTATTCATA
>CAMTOK010000131.1 GCA_947074115.1 uncultured Erysipelotrichaceae bacterium
ATATTGTCTTTGATCATTATGATCATTACTTAAAAGAGTCTTCTTAGACTTTTTTTGATTCTAAATATGAAATATAAAAGACGATATTTATAATGTTGTTATAATAATGTCATCAAGCAAACTGGTATGTATCAACTTGTTATGATAAAATTGATTAAAGGAGTTGATAAATAATGGTAGAATTATCACATTTATTAATGGCAGTTTTAGAAAAAGAAGAACCTTCAAGTACTAATTATATTATTGCAGAGTACATTATGAAAAATGCGAGGCAATTGAAGCATGTGTCCACATCGGAACTCGCAGAAGCATGTCATGTATCAAAAGCGTCAATTAGTCGTTTCTGTCGTAATATTGGGCTAGATGATTTCTTTATGTTAAGGGCTTTGATACAGACGCATTATCCTGCTAAAATTATACCGGTGAAGTATAACTTTGTGAAACATAATCACGATGATATTATGGATTATTTAGATGAATCAGTCATCCGAATACAACAGATGAGAGAAACAATAAATCGTGATGACCTTGATGAATTAACTGATGATTTACATCAATATAAATCTATATACCTACTTGCAGTGCAACAATCATCAGGTGTGGCGCTTTCATTACAAAATGATCTAGGTAACCTAGGAAAATTTGTTAAATTAGTGAGCGAACCCAAAAAACAAAAAGAAGTACTAGAAAAATGTACGAGCGAAGATTTAGTTATTATATTTACTGCAACAGGACAATTTATTGATCGTTTATCACCAAGGATGAGAAATATAAAGAAGGATGACCTCGCTAAAATTTATTGTTTAACTGTTTCTAATAAGGAAGAGTTTCCCTTTGTTTATCGATATATACAAATTGGAACAAGGTATAACCTATCAGGAAGTTTATTATTGAATATCTATTCAAGTCTTATCGCAATTAACTATAAAAATAGACACTACGTTTCATTTGATGAAACAGAAACACTCTTTATGAAATAACACGATGTATTCGCTTACATCGTGTTATTCTTTTTGTATAAGGAGGGAGAAAATGAAATTTCCAGAAGATTTATTATGGGGAGGCGCAAGTGCGGATTTCCAATACGAAGGTGGATTTGGAGAAGGGGGAAGAGGTCTTCTCACATCAGATTATGTGACTGATGGTAGCGTACACACACCGCGTATGATGACGTATAAATGCCTAGATGGCACTCTAGGAGAAACACCAATGCGTTCATCTATGCCAAAAGGTGCTGTTGGCTGTTTTCATGAGGGGAAGTACTATCCAAGTCACCAGGCAGTTGATTTTTATCACCGTTATAAAGAGGATATTGAGTTATATGCAGAAATGGGTATGACAACGATGAGATTCTCAATTTGTTGGTCTCGTATTTATCCTACAGGGATGGAGGAGGAACCAAATGAAGAAGGTCTACTCTTCTACGAAGATGTTGTTAATGAATGTTTGAAGTATAATATTGAACCATTAATTACTATTTGTCATGATGAAATACCACAATATCTCGCAGATCAATACGGCGGGTGGTTAAATAGAATCACAATTGATTGTTATTTAAAATTATGTAAAACACTCTTTGAAAGATTTAAAGGAAAAGTGAAGTATTGGTTAACGTTTAATGAAATCAATGCCTTATCAGGATATTCACATTTAGGAACAACATCAGCTGATGAACAAACAACATTACAAGCTATACATCATCTCTTTGTTGCTTCTGCAAAAGCAAAGATTTTATCAATGGAAATGATACCTGGTAGTATGATAGGAACGATGTATGCATCGTCTCCAACATATCCTGCGACATGTCATCCTGACGACATAATTGCTTGGCAAAAACAAAGACGTAACTTATTTTATTTTTCCGATGTTATGCTAAGAGGATATTATCCTAATTATACAGACAGCTTCTTAAAAGAAAGAGGTGTCACTCTTGATATAAAAGAAGGAGACATAGAACTCTTAAAAGAGGGTGCATTAGATTACTATTCATTTAGCTGTTATCGCTCAACAACTGTGAATAAAGATTCTCACCTTGGTCATTCAGGTATGAGTTTTGATCTAAACCCTTATTTAGAAACATCACCTTGGGGATGGCCAATTGATCCTCAAAGTATACGTTATCTTTTAAACGAAGTGTATGACCGTTATCAAAAACCGATTTTTATTGTAGAAAATGGGCTTGGATATATAGATGAAGTTGATGAAAACTTTTATGTCAATGATCAAAAGAGAATTGAATATTTAAAAGATCATTTTATTGAAATTAAAAAATCAGTAGAAGAAGATCACGTTGAAGTCCTAGGCTATACAATGTGGGGAGGAATTGATCTTGTTTCACTAAGTACAGGTGAAATGAAAAAACGTTATGGTTGGGTTTATGTTGATATGGACGATAAAGGCCATGGAACAAAAAATCGTTATCGTAAAGAATCTTTCTACTGGATGAAAGAATTCTTAAGTTCAAAAGGAAAAAATATAGAATAGGGAGAAAAGAAAATGGATAGATTTGCTGAAGTATTAGGTGCTTTTGCAGCGAAATTAACTGCAAACAAATATATTAGTACAATTAAAGATTCGTTTATTCAAACAATACCGTTTACTATCTTAGGATCAATTGGTGTTTTGTTAGGTTCGGTTGTTTTTTCTACCAATGGTCTAGGGGGTATTGAAGGTTTTGAATACCTTTTAGAGTTAACACCATGGTTTAATCAAATGAACTATGCAACAATGAATATCTTAGCATTAATTATTGCCTATAATATTGGACGAAACCTCGCAATTTCTTTTGGAAGAGAAGGTAATTATGAAGGTATGTTATCTCTTGTTTGTTTTATCTTGGTCTCACCGACAAGTGTAACAACAATGTTTGGGGATGTTTCTCAAACAGTCAACAATGTCTTATCTACAGATGTGACATCATCTAAAGGATTATTTGTCGCAATGATTGTTGGTATGTTATCTATTACATTATTCTGTAAATTAACTCAAATTGAAAAGTTAAGTATTAAATTACCTGATGCTGTACCACCGAATGTCGCAAAAACATTCAGTGATTTATTTCCAACAATCATTGTTGGTATCTTAGTGAGTGGAATTGCTTTTGGTTTTGATAAACTTGTTGGAACAAATATTTCAACATTTATATTCCAAACTTTACAAACACCAATTGCGATTGCGTTTGAACATCCTCTTGGAATTTTATTTGCGGCATTCTTTGCGGCAGTACTATGGATTTGTGGATTACATGGAGCGTCAATCGTTACAGGTATTATTAATCCAATTATGATTATGTCATTACAAACAAATATGGATTTAATTGCTGCTGGACAAGCACCAACAGAAATTATGGCAAAGCCATTCTGGAATATGTTTGTGACTCAAGGTGGTTTTGGATGTACTCTTGCTTTATTGATTGCAATCTTTATAATGAGCAAACGTGAAGACGATAAAACAATTGCTAAATTATCATTAGCTCCTGGTTTGTTTGGTATTAATGAACCTGTGATCTTTGGTCTACCAATTGTTATGAACCCTGTTATGGCTATTCCGTTTATCCTATGTCCTCTTGTTTGTTGTGGAATAGGTTATGCAGCTATGTATTCAGGATTTGCAGGACTTATTATTGTTGATGTCCCATGGTGTTTACCACCGGTTGTTAACGGATTTATAGCGACAGGAGGAGACATTGGAATGGTGATCACTCAACTTGTTTGCATTGCAGTCAGTGTTCTTATTTGGATGCCATTCGTTAAAATTAGAAATAACGAAATTCAAAATTAATATAAAACCCTTAAAATATCAAAAATGACTCTCGTACAAACGAGAGTCATTTCTTTTATAATAGATTAGCAACAACCATAATGATTCCTAAACCAAGTAAAACATAT
>CAMTOK010000132.1 GCA_947074115.1 uncultured Erysipelotrichaceae bacterium
CGAGATTCTCCGGAGTGACTGGAGTTCAGACGTGTGCTCTTCCGATCTCATTTCAGCCATCAATTTTATATCTTCTTTATAATTATGGAAGAAATCTGTTGCTTTATGACTTGGATAATATGCACCTTCAACTATACATCCGACGGCATCTTGTGGTAATGATTCATTTCGATCAAACCATTCAATACCATTGCTTGTCATGCATGAAATTTGTCTTCTCTTATTGAAATTACCAGCTCCCATACAATCAATTGTTGTTAACCCTTTTCCAAGTTCATTTACGCCACCTTCATATTGATTAGCAGCGGTTGCTCCACCCCATAAAAAATCATTATTAAATTGCATAACTACCTCCTAAATCTTCTCACCATTAGTTTCAATTAAATCTTTATACCAATAAAAACTCTTTTTCTTATGTCTACTTAAGTCCCTTAGATCATGTTCATCCCTGTTTACAAAGACTAATCCATATCGTTTAGAAAACCCTGAGTGCCCACTTACAAGATCTATAAAAGACCAGTTACAATAACCTAAGAATTCAACACCTAAATTCATTGCTTCTTTAATGCTCTTTAAATGTTTTGTAAGATATTCTATACGATTATCATCTTGTATCATTTCTTTATCGTTAGGCATAGTTTCAACATGGCCAAAACCGTTTTCAGTAATTAGTAATGGAAGCTTATAGCGATCCCATAATAATCTCGCACTAATATGCAGTCCAATCTCATCAACTTCCCATCCCCAAAGAGTGGATTTTAAATTTTCATTTTTAACTGTCATATATACTCCAGCCTCTGCCATTGGAAGTATCCTTACATCGATATCGCCAATTTTATTCGTTTCGCTAATTGGATTCTCTTTAACACTTCTAGACATATAGAAATTAAGACCAATAAAATCTGGTCTATTTCTTTTCATTATATCAATATCACCATCTAAGATTGATGGTACCATTTGACGATCTTCAAGATACTTCATAAGTGTCCCATTATATTCTCCAAGACAATTCAAATCAAGTACATGGTAATTTCTTATATCCATTGCGTCTTTCCAAGCTAAAACATCTACAGGGTTATTTGTCGCAGGATAAAGGATATCAAAACATGCAGCCGGACCAATCTTACTTCCGGGTATCATTTCGTGGCATTTTTCTATTGCTAAAGCACCAGCAACACTCATATGATGATTAGCAATAAATCCTAACCTTACAGATTCTTTTGCGTCTAAGCCTTGTAGACCTAATCTGAATGGATGATGCATCACATGATCTTGTTCATTAATTGTTAACCAATATTTTACCCGATCACCATAGTTTTCGAATAGTATCTCGGCATATCTCACATAATCCTCAACACTACGTCTATCTAGCCATCCCCCATATTGATCAATTAATCCCTGTGGATAATCAAAATGGTAGATAGTGACTATTGGCTCAATATTATTTTCAATAAGTTCATTTATTAAATCATCATAAAATTTTAATCCTTTTTGATTTATTTCCCCGTTACCTAAAGGAAGGATACGAGTCCACGAGATTGAAAATCTATATGCTTTTAAACCACATTCTTTCATGAGTTTAACATCTTCTTTATATCTATGATAATGGTCGCTCGCAACAGAGTAATCACAAAGGGATTTATCTTGTACTCTTCTATCAATTACCGACTCTCCCTTACCGTCCTCATTTGCTGCTCCTTCACATTGAAATGATGCTGTTGAACTTCCCCATAAAAAATCTTTTGGAAAAGCTTTAATATTTTTAGTTTCCATAATTCACACTTATATTGTTCCTAACAATATTCCTTTCACCTATAAAAAATGTATAAAAAGAGGAGGTTGGTTAGTTAAACCAACTTCCCAATCAATAAATTAAATTTTTATAATTAGTCTTCATCAAAGCCAATAATCCATGTTGCAATAAATCCAAATACAATTGCTAATACAGCACATAGACATGCATAGTAGAAGTTACTCATTGAATCTCCACCCTTGTATAATGCCATTGTAAAAAGTGTTGCTTGCCCCGGTGCATATGATTTTACTGCAAAAATACCTAAGAAAATTCCAGAAAGACCTGCACCAATTAATGCTCCAATAAATGGTTTTTTTAATCTTAATAAAGTACCATATAAAGCTGGCTCTGTTACTGATAAAAGCGCTGTAATACCAGAAGTAATACCTGATGATTTATTAACATCTTTCTTTGCTTTTAACCCTACTGCTAACGCAGCACCAGCCATAGCAAAGTTTCCAGTTAAAGCTTTCACAGCTAATAATGAGTATCCAAACATTGCTGTTTCATTCATGAAAATCGGTGATAATACTGTATGAGTTCCGAACATTACTAAAATCGGATGGAATATTGATAGAATTGCCATACTAATGACACCAAAATTAGAAATCCAAATACAGAATGAACCTAACGCATTTCCAATAATTGCTCCAATAGGACCAAGTACTAAAACAGTAATAGTAAACGTAACAAGACATAAAATAAATGGTTTTAATGCAGCCTTAGCAACTTCGGGTATAAATCTTGTAATCTTTTTATCAACAAAAGCCATGACAGGTACCATGAATAATGCCGGCACGATGTTTGAAGCATATTTTACAGTCATGAGATTAATACCAAAAAAAGATAATCCCTCTACACCACTAATTGATGTACTACATAAAACAAGAATGATAAAACCTGCTAAATATTCATTTGTTTTTAATCTTTTAGCTGCTCCAAAAGCAACCATTACCGGTAAATAGGTAAAACCTAAATTAGCTAATTGATTTAAAAATAAATAAGTTGATGAATCAGTAGATAAGATACCAAATTGCGTCAATAACGTTGTTAATGCACTCGTAAATCCAGCAGCGATTAATACTGATAAAGCTGGTGCTATTGATCCTGATACATATCCTAATATTTTTGAGAATAGAGTTTCTTCTTCATTTTTAGATTTATCACTTTCAGTTTCTTCAATAATTGGGCATTGTTGATTGACTTCTTTATACAACTCATCAACTTGTGCACCAATAATGATTTGATACTGTCCTGCTTTATTTACGACCCCTTGGACTTCTACCATTTCATTTAATAACGCTTCCTGTGCAATACTGTTATCTTTTAGGACAAATCTTAATCTTGTCATACAGTGAGTGTGAGATTTTATATTTTCACAACCACCAACCAATTCTATAATTTTACTTGCAGTTTCTTTATAATTCATGATTATACCTCCCTAAATTAATTATTTAGACAGTTAGGCCCATTATGTTACCCCTGTCAACGTTTACCATTTCCTCCTATCTAATATATAATTACTCAACTATTCAACAGTCGAGCGATATGAATTGTTAGAAAAACACATTCTTCATCTTTTATATTCATATTCATCCTTTTTTCAATATTCGATTTTATTAATTGTGAACATTGAAATTCAGACGAATAATTACTCTTGACATATGCTAATAAATCTTTTTCTTTGCTTGGTACAAATACTTTTTGGATCAAACGCTTTGCAAATAGTTGGAGATGCGATATAAAGCGGAGAAAGTTTATATCCTCTTTTGATAATTTAACTTTAAAATGATCTTCTACTGTGCTAACACTCATATCTATAATTGCAGTAGCAGCATATGTTTCAGATATTTCATAATTCATTTCAGAATTAACAATATGAAGTGTTATAAAGCTGGCTTCATTTTTATCAACCCTGATATCAAATTTGTTATTTATCATTTCACAAATTTTTAATGCTAAACTATATTCTTCTTGGTAAATATATTTTATATCGTATAATATTTCATTATTTAAAATAATACCTGTTGTGGTCAAGCATTATTGTTACACTAGTGTATAGTTTGAATAATTCACTAA
>CAMTOK010000133.1 GCA_947074115.1 uncultured Erysipelotrichaceae bacterium
GTGATTCAATCCATGAGAGATTGGGGCATTAAATATACAGAGATGAAAAAATAATATTTTCATATTTTGTTTTGTTTTACACTTGTTGAATGAGATATTAGATAATTTATCAATAAGGAGAATATTATGAGCCAAGCATCTATTTTTGAATTCGTAAAATATTGTAATGAAAAAACATCAAATATAAATGAGTATTGTATTCTAAGAGAACTTCTTAAGAATATGGATCACCTGCATGAATGTTCTATTGAGAAAATAGCTTATTCTGCAAATATTTCAACTGCATCGGTCAGCCGTTTGATCAACAAAATTGGTTTCGATTCCTTTGCTGATTTTAAATATCAAATGGAGAAATCCATCCAAGACATTTCTATACATAGACGACTGAATTTTATGTACCAATATAACGACTCTCATGAAAATCTTATTATTGAACATATTTACCAAGAAATGTATAAAAATATCGAGCATACAAAAAACAGCTTAAATATAAAACAATTAAAAGAAATTACACATCTTCTCCTAAATAGCCATGCAGTAACCTTCGTTGGTGACAGTCATGAATTAAATATACTTTATACATTACAATTAGAACTTACAATTAGATATATCCCAACCTATTCATTTGTACGAAAGGACTTCGAGAAGCAACACTTCGATCAAATGGATAAAAATCATACAATTGTCTTTATAAATGTGTTTTCTAAATGGTATAGCCAAGAACAAAAAGAATTAATCTCTATCGCATCAAGTCATGGCTGCAAAAAAATTGCATTTGTCCAAGATCATTTCTTAGATAGCGAAGAATGGAATTCAATTTATACATATGAAATTCCAGGTTCCAATAATAATGGCTACCATTCTCTCCCCCTACTCAATACAATACTTTGTGAACTCATGTATCAAGAAGCATGAGTTCCTTTATTTTCGACATCCCTTACATTTTATGTAAGGCCCATACATTTCGAGTTGTTGTTATAAAAAATAGAGTTGCTAAAATATAAGTATAAATAAAAAGGAGGAAAGATATGAAAAAAATAACTGCTTTATCAATAACAACTGCCGTTGCATTGACAATGTTTCAACCTACAAATGTATTCGCGGCACCAGTGAGTTACAATCCCGGAGTAACTGTTGGAAAAAATACCAACACCAGTTGGGTTGCTGAACACATTGCTACATTTGTATTTGAGGATACAGATGCAAGAGATGCAGTACAGGTTGATTTAGTTGGAGGGTTCCAATTCTATGATCCTGCCACCGTTTCAACATATAAAGGTATGGGCGACAATAGCCATATTCCAATGTACACACCATTTGAGTATAAGGACGGTATGTTTGTTGCAGGTAATAATGAAGCTTTAACAATGACAGAAACACAAGATGAAAGATTTGAGTTAACACTCCCATTACCAGATAATCAATACTATTATAGATTTGATATCACATATTCTGATGGTACAAAAGTTGAGGGGGTTCAGGATCCAACAAATCCATCTATTAAAAATCTAGATTCAGACGTAGGATGGAGTACATTCTATGTTGGTAATGGTAATACAAAAGGTCAAGAATACATTTATCCAAGAACGGATGAAAAAAAAGGAACCTATTCTTTTGTTAATTACACTGCAGTAGATCACACAAGTCAACCCTTAGGTATCTACGTACCGTATAATTATGATAGTTCTAAAACATATAAAACAATATATGTTTCTCACGGTGGTGGTGGAAACGAAGTTGAATGGATGACGATTGGTTCAATACCAAACATTATGGATAACCTTATTGCCAAAGAAGAAATCGCAGAAGCAATAGTCGTTACAATGGATAACACATACTTTGCATGGAATTATGATAAAATCGCATTAAATGTAACTGATCATATTGTTCCCTATATTGAAAGCCACTATAATGTCTCTAATAAAAGCGCTGATCGTGCTTTCTGCGGTTTATCAATGGGTTCAATGACGACAAATAGTTTAGCTGCGAGAATCCCTGAATTCTTTGATTATTTTGGTTCATTCTCTGGTGGTAATGCTGATTTAAATCCCGACAATTACAATGCTGATGCATTAAAAAGTGTAACTTACTATTTAACCGCTGGGTGCATTGATATGGCATACAACAATGATGCTGGTATAAGTTCTATTGACTATATGAAATTATTAGATTCTCTTGGAGTTAAATACTCTTTCGATCTAAAAAATGGTGCTCATGATTGGTTTGTATGGCGTGATTCTTTCACAACATTCGCTAAAGATTACTTATGGGATATTGAAAAAACTGCTACTACTCCTGACACCGATGAGGCGGAGGTAGAAAAGGATGTTGTTGCGGATAAAGAACATGAAATTGTTAAAACTGCTGATTTAAATCAATTCTTTATGGCAATGACTCTTTGCGCACTTTCATTAGGCGGTATTATTTACATTAAAAAATCAAAATTGACTGATTAGTTCCCATAATTCTCTAGGCTATTACAAGTGTAATAGTCTTTTCCCTTTACATAGATTGATCCCAGTAACTTTGAAGAGTTATCAGAAGACTTTGCATTTGCAGCAACTAAATTGTATGAGTTTTTAAAAAAAATGAGCCCTTTATGAAGTGAACCCCTCCAGTTGACTATGTCCAACCTTTGGGATTCACTTCATTATAACAGACTCCTTTTCTATTCATACAATTCACTTTCAGATTTAAGTTGCATTTTCTTACCTAAAACTTTAAACATCCCTATTCCTATAAATAGGCACATAATCACACCAAGACCCACACAGAACATACTGATATGAGCTTTTGATGCTATATATGTTGTCATGTTACCACATGCAACCAGGAAGTTAGCTACAAATATTATTGTTAATAGACTTAACATTCTGTTCATGTGTTTCACTCTAGATTCATAATCTGAGAACAGATCAAAATCACCGTCATCTGATTTCTTTTTAAAATAAGCCCAACGACTGACATGTCCTATATAGTTTGCACCTGTTTCTTCTATAAAACTAATATAGTCTTGACTCTTTTGAGATGTTGGATAATGATCTAAAAGTTCTAATTTATAACTATACTCTCCCTTTTCACATGCATCAAATGTATATCGGCCAAAACCTACATCAACCAATTCATAACCATCATTAGCCATTTGATTCAACCATTTTTCTTCATCACCAAACTCCCATACCCAAAACCATTTTTTAATAACCTTTCTCATTTTATTTTCCCCCCAGTAAATTTTTGAGCATTTTCTAATAACTCATTTAATCTTTTGATTTCATTATTCACCATTAATAAACCAATCTCTGTGATTTGATATTCTTTTTTACGACTATTCTTTTCTTCGTTAACTGATGTGATCCATTCTTTATCTAACATAGTATTGATTGCACCATATAATGTTCCAGCCGCTAATTTCACTCGACCATTTGACATCATTTCTACATTCTGCATAATTCCATATCCATGTAGTGGTTCCTTTAATGATAATAATATATAAAATACTGCTTCTGTTAATGCCTGTGTTTGTTGATTCGCCATGTCGACCTCCGTTATATCGTCTACCGATACAACAATTATATCGGTTAACGTTATAATTGTCAACGATATATATCATAATAAATAAAAAAATATCTCCTATGAGATATTTTATAAAATATATGATTTTGCTGGTTGACCACTAAAATCAGCAATCACAGCTCTAGCGTCTTCTATATAGAACACTTCAAATGTAGGATTATCAATTGTCTGATAAATATCACTAACAATAGGATTTTCAAAACACATTTCCTTTACCTTTACATTATTTTCAAAGATAGCTTTCCCATTTATTCTGATCCATGCAT
>CAMTOK010000134.1 GCA_947074115.1 uncultured Erysipelotrichaceae bacterium
ACAATAATCCCTTTAGCTGGACCACCAATTGATGTATTACAAGGTAATGAACCAACATTTTCAAAATTTCCTGTTACAAGTAATGTGTTATATCCAATTCTTGCACTTGCTAAACACGCCTCTATTCCTGCGTGTCCTCCACCAACTACTATAATATCATACATGAATATAACCTCCTTTTTCTAAACAACTATATCACACTTTATTTGTCTAATCAAATGTATAAAAAAATTGGAGATATCTCTATCTCCAAAAGTATGCTTTACCACTTCCAAGGGATACAATTTCGAATTTAGCATTCTTTGATGTTCCTCCAGTAAAGTATGTGTTACCGTTACTTTCAGATCCCTTAAAAATATCTATTTTATTGCCTGTTATTGCACTACCTCTATCTACGACAATACCGTAAATAGTACTTTCTACTCCTAATACATGGTTAGATATTTTAATAACTGTACCAAAAGGAATAGATTTATCAGCCGCAAGACAATAATACTTCTTACCATTGTAAGTTAAGAATGGTGTACCAGAGTTATTTACTCCTTTTGTCGCTGATAAGACTAACCCAGACGCACTTTTACCAGTACATCCATTACAATCTCCACCGTATGTTGTTAATCTACCAGAGAACGTTGTTCCCGCCTTAACTCCGCCTTTTTCAATAATTTTATTGACTGGCTCTTTGACGATTTGTTCTTTAATAAGTTTACGCGATGTTTCGTTCCCATTTGCGTAAGTTACTAAATACGTCTTTTTCATAAGGCCTTTTTCGCCTTCTTGAACGACAGTAGAAGACCATACTCCTGATCCTCTCGTCACTGTTGAAAATGGAATTTCTTCTTCGACAGTTACTGTTTTTGTATCAACACGAGTGATTTTTATTAAATCATTCTGTTGAACTATATAATCAATGCTTCTATTTAATTTATCATCATTATTTAAATCTATACTTAATTCTGTTAATACATTTCCAACAGTATCTTGCTTAACAAGATACCCAGTTTCTTCTTGTACTCCGTCTTGAATTGAAATATCGACAGTTGGAATATAATTAATAATTTCGTTTACTGCGCCTGCAGATACTGTTGTTAAAATAACAACCATATAAATACAAGCAACCGCTAATATGCTCTTTGTACGGCTGTTAGCCGAGACAACGATCTCCTTAGCTTTTCTAAACATAAAAAATTTCCTCCTTATTTAATCCCAAACAATTCTTTGGCATTAAATGCTGTGATTCTAGCAACGTCATCTATCTCCATGTCTTTTAGCTTTGCTATTTCCTGGGCAATATACACAACATTTGCTGGCTCATTCAACTTTCCTCTAAATGGGTGAGGTGTTAAATAAGGACAGTCTGTTTCGATCATTAAATGATCAATACCAATTTTCATCGCCACGTCTTTAGGTATTTTTGCATTCTTAAATGTTACAGGACCAGCGAGTGATATGTCAAATCCGACTTCCACAAATCGTTTTGCCATTTCTACTGAGCCACTATAACAATGCATTACGCCACGATGAGCAGATTGCTGTAAAATATGAAAAGTATCTTCATAGGCGTCTCTTGCATGAATCACAATGGGTATGTCATGCTTTTTTGCAATCTCTATTTGTTTAATAAAGACTGCCTTTTGTTTATCACGAGGAACACTATCCCAGTAATAATCAAGCCCAATTTCGCCAACAGCAACTACATTAGGGTCACTTAACATTTCTTCAATCTCTTTATAACACTCATCCGTTGTCTCTAAACAATCATTGGGGCTGATTCCAACAGTTGCATAGACACGTGAATATTCGTTTGCAATCTTAACGGCCAGTCTAGAAGATTGTAAATCATAACCTGCAACGATGATATCTGTGATACCATGATCGCGTGCTTTTTTAATCAATACATCTCTTTGATGGTAAAGCTCTTCACTATTCAGATGTGTGTGTGTATTAAAGTACATGCTTGCTCACCCTTCCCGTATAATAACAAATAAATTTATCTTTGTCAAATTTCTAAATAGACACCAAATAAAATATAACCAATATATCGTATTTTTTCTCAAAAACAATAGAATTATTACTGTGAAATTTGTATTTATCATAAAATATATGGGAGAATTATGGAAATTTATATACTGTTTTGTATGTTTTTGTAAATTTGAAATATTAATTTTTTCTTAAGAAAATGTGAAAAAATATGAAAAAAAGGCTTCGAACGAAGCCTATTTATTAAAATCATATTGAGTAAATACATCACTAACTGGTAAATTATTTTCAATACTTTCAATTGTATGAGCTAATAATTGAGCTACTGATAATTCAACTAATTTATCAAATTTCTTATCTTCACTAATTGCAATTGTATCTGTGATCACAACTTCTTTAGCAATTGAGTTTGATAATCTTTCTACTGCAGGCCCTGATAAGACACCATGTGTACAAGCGATATAAACATCTTTTGCACCTTTATCTTTTAAGACATCTGCACCAGCAACGATTGTTCCTGCTGTATCGATCATATCATCAATTAAGATACAGTTCTTACCTTCTACATCACCAATAATTCCCATGACTTCAACCGCATTTGGTTTTGGTCTTCTTTTATCGATGATCGCGATAGGACAATCTAATGCTTCTGACATTCTTCTTGCACGTGTTGCTCCACCATGATCTGGTGATACGACACATAAATCTTCTATATTTTTATCACTAAAGTATTTACAAATGATAGGAAGTGCTTGCATTTCGTCTACAGGGATATCAAAGAATCCTTGAATTTGTGCCGCATGTAAGTCAATTGTTACAACTCTATTTACTCCAGCAACTGTAAGTAGATCTGCTACTAAACGAGATGTAATAGGCTGTCTTGGTTTAGCTTTTCTATCTTGTCTTGCATACCCGAAATATGGAATAACAGCTGTGATTTCGTTTGCTGAAGCTCTTTTTAATGCATCAGCTAACACTAAGATTTCCATTAAATTTTCAGTAACAGGATTTGATGTAGATTGTACAATAAACACATCTTTCCCTCTTACAGATTCCCCAATTTCAACTAAAATTTCTCCATCAGCAAAGTGATGAACATCACATTTACCGACAGTTGTTCCCATATGAGATGCGATTGAATGTGCTAAATCTTGGCTCGCTGATAACGCGAATACAGTTACTTTATTTTTCATTTTTCCTACTTCCTTCTTCTCTTTACTTCTTTTTATTAAGTTCTTCAAACTTTTTCATTCTAATTTCTTTTAATATTAGGCTATATCCTTCTTTATTGACCTGTTTTGCTCTTGCTATACCCATTGCATCTTTATTTACATCTTGAGTGATTGTAGAACCAGCTGCAATATAAGCATTTTCTTTAATTGTTACAGGGGCAATTAAATTTGCATTACATCCAATAAATGCATTGTCTTCAATAGTCGTCAGTGATTTGTTTTTACCATCATAATTACTTGTGATTGTTCCACAACCTAAATTCACGTTTTCTCCAACAATTGCGTCACCTACATACGTTAAGTGGGAAGCTTTACTTCCTTTTCCAAACTGAGCTTTTTTCATTTCAACAAAATTACCTAAATGTGCATTTTCATGGATATGACAGTTCGTTCTCAGTCTTGCATAAGGACCGATATCAACACCATTTTCTATTATTGAATCACTGATCACTGAAAATTTAATTTCAACATGATCTTTAATTTCTACATTATCAAACTCACAATATGGACCAATGTGACAATTTGAACCAATAATTGATTTCCCTTTAATAATACAACCAGGTTCAATTGT
>CAMTOK010000135.1 GCA_947074115.1 uncultured Erysipelotrichaceae bacterium
AAACATGCTGTTGGAATTATAACTGATGATGGTATTGAAGTCTTACTGCATGTTGGATTAGAGACAGTTGATCTTTTAGGTGAAGGTTTTACTTTACATGTTAAAGAAAATGACTATGTTGATATTGGAGAATTATTAATCTCTTTTAACAAAAAACTCTTAGAAGAAAAAGGAATTTCTTTAATGACAATGCTTGTTTTATTAAATCAAAATAATCATAATATTATTGCTAAAAACTATTGTGAAACCCGTATTGGTGATGATCAATTGATACTAGAATATAAATAACATCACATGATGTTATTTTTTATTCTTTAGACATTTAATGGAAATAATAGTATGATATAAAAGAGGTGAGGAGATATGAAGTTAGAGGAATTGGTTAATAAAAATTATCATCAATTAAGTGATAATGATTTGTATATATGGAAATATATAGCCTTACATAAAAAAGAAAGTATGTCTTTAAGCATTGATGAATTAGCAAATAGAACTCATGTCTCACGTACTACAGTTTTACGTTTTGCGAAAAGACTAGGGCTAAG
The DNA here is from genome assembly GCA_947074115.1 of uncultured Erysipelotrichaceae bacterium. Classification (GTDB taxonomy): domain Bacteria; phylum Bacillota_I; class Bacilli_A; order Erysipelotrichales; family Coprobacillaceae; genus CAMTOK01. The sequence continues at coordinate 546 of CAMTOK010000135.1, forward strand.
GGGTTATGCAGAATTAAAAGTTTATTTAAGAATGAGTCAACAAACCCCAGATGAAAGTACACAAGGACTTGAAACAATCTATAACAATTATGCATCTTATATGTCTGATATTAAAGAGCAAAATTTTAATGATGTTTTATCATATATTCATAGCGCAAAAAATCTTTATGTGTATAGCACAGGTCATATCCAAAATAATGTTGCTTCAGAAATACGCCGATCTTTTCTTAATATAAACAAACTTGTTTTACCAATTCATGTCTCTGAAGACACTGTTTCTTATGAAGAACTTGTGAGTCATGGTGATGTTGTTATTGTCGTCACATATTCAGGAAATAATAGTTGGATGCTAAACTTTGTTAAGAAAATGAAAATAAAGGGAGTTAAGATTATTTCGGTTTCTGCAACACGGCAAAATGAATTGTCAATGATTTCAGATTTTCCAATCTTTGTTGATGTTCCAAATATACTTAATCCTTTGGGACAAAGGTACGAAGGTCTCGTTAATTATTTTATTCTTATAGATTTTATCATCGCTAAGTATATTGATTTTTATGGAAAGGATGAGACAATATGACTTTAGAAGAACTTATAGAAGTTCATTACAATGAGTTAAATGAAAATGATTTATATATATGGCAATATATATATCATCATAAATCCCTCTGCCAGAAGATGAGTATAAAGGAATTATCACATCACTGTAATGTATCACCAACAAGCATTGTTCGGTTAACGCGTAAACTTGGATTAGATGGCTATAGTGAATTAAAACTCATATTAAAATGGAATTTAGAACATAATCAACATTATGATCCCCAAATGATGAGACAATCAAGTATTGAATTAAAAGAAACAATTGATGATTATGAATCTCGTGATTTAGATCCTTTAATGGAGCGAATTGATAAAGCTAAAAGAATATTTGTTTATGCAAGCGGTGAAACTCAATATAATGCGGCATTAGAGTTTAAGAAAGATTTTACTAATGCAAGAAAAATAGTTCATGTTATTGAAGGTGTTGCAGAAATTGATCCAATACTTCATAACTCTACGCAAGAAGATCTCTATCTTTTAATTTCATTATCAGGAGATAATGAAATTGTTGTCACTTTAGCAAGAGCACTTCAAAGAATGAGGATACCTGCAATTGGTATTGCATTAAATAGACAGAACCTACTATCAAAATATGTACCTTACTATTTAGGTTTTAATTCAACACCTTGTGATATAGGTTTAACAACAAAAAGATATACATGTACAACTCATTTATTTATTATTTTGAGTCGCTTGTTTTATAAATATATAGAATATTTGCATTATAATGAAAAAATATAAAATTATCACTCTTGTTACAACTTTCCCTTATCACAACACAAGGCTAGGTTAATCAAATAAGTGAAAAAAACAACAAGTTAAAATGAGCTTGTTGTTTTAATTATATTATAGATTATTTTGTACTCTACCATAGTATACAAATAAACAAAAAAAGCAAGACAATTCGTTCATTAAAACCACTTTCTTGTATATAATTACGTCATTCTACATAAAATTCAATATTATTTAACATTTCTCCTATAATTCGACATATTTTGAAATAGAGGGGTGTTAATATGTCGACAAGGGAGGAAATATAAATGAATATATCAAAATTTAATAAATTATATCAATATGAGTATGTCTTAGTTAAAATAGAGGATACAACATTTGAAGTTGTTTTTGATGATTTAGAAGTATGTGTTAATATGCTAGGCGATCTAAATATAAAATCTCATAGAGAAATATCAGAGGATGAAGTAGAAATTGTATTAGAATCAAGTGATAAAATACATCAAGCCCAACTCTACTTAGAAATGGTTGGTAAATACTATGATGAATTTGGTGTAGGCGACTTAAAAGATGTTTATAAAATGTTTGATGAATATCACGTAAGTGAATTTATCAAAACTCAATATACAAAGATAAAGTCATTATCTTCAGAGGAAATCTTTGATTTGATTGATGATTACCTGGAGGAGTATAAAATGCTAGACGATATCGATCTAGCATTAATTCAAGGCGGTTTACCAGAAAGTAAAACAGTTAATTAGGAAAGGGCATAAATGCCCTTTCTTTTTTATTCTATACTATGGATGACTACGTAAAATAATTGCTATTCGTAAACGTTTGGTTAATGAAATAGAGTTCGATAATTAACATTATTTATGTTATGGTTAAAGTAGTCATTATAATGATAATACCATAATAATATAATACTGATCCAGGCACTTGGTGTTATTGATAATGACTGTACTATTCTATAGGGGTATATATAGTACTTGGGATTCTGATAGAATTCCAACTGTGTTTTGGTTTGAGATTTGTTTAGCAAATAAAATAGATGTGTATTATACTCTATGTCTTCCCGTATTCCTGTAAATGTCTTTCAATCAATCGACTGTTAAACACTCAAACCAAATACATCAGGAATACCCAACTTTAAAAAAATACTATGAACAATGGAATTCATCATTGTCTCATATGGTGATAATATTTAATAATAAATGAGAGTTATAAAGCTATCAAAAGGGAAAGCAGAAAATTAAAAGAAATTGAGTAAGATTCTTATATTTTAATAGAGAATATAGGACTTGATGAGCAATCTACTTATAATAAAAAATGGACAACATTTCCATTATAGTAAATGTGAGTAAGGACATTTAGATGAGAATATGATCATGTTATTATTGTTTATGACAAACCTATACTCTATTTATGGATTCATTATTAAAAAGAGGATATGAAATAAAGGGGGAAGCCCTATATAGTGATTTATGAAGCGACACTATGTGTACTTTGTGATTCATTGCTGCTTGGACCGTGCAAGTGATAAACTAAGGAGTGCAGGGGTAACACCAATAACGCAATATAATATTTATGAAAAAACATAATATTTTCATGTGAGCCCACTTGATTTAGTGGGTGGTTTTCGCATTGTAGGATTCACTGGTGTTGAGACTACATCTCTGGTAACGGTAATATCAATCGAAATTTTTATATTATGGAACAAATAGTTTAAAAGAAGTGAGGTATCTTCGAAATCTAGAAAATATTGTTGGAGTGTTTAAATCGATTCAAGTTGTATTAGTTGTTGATAGAGGGATTGATGTTAACGAGATAGAAAATGACATGTATGGGCATTTTGTCGCTCCAGAAAAAAATATCAATATTTATGTTAATATTAATAAACTGATCATTG
>CAMTOK010000136.1 GCA_947074115.1 uncultured Erysipelotrichaceae bacterium
CGAAAATAGTAGTGGATAAGGGCACAAAAGGAAGTGTACTGCATATAGAACATGGGTAAAAGGGAAAGAATATAAGATTCATTCCCTTTTAATATATCGGGTTATTTTACTAATTCATGAAATTATGACAATTTTAAACAGTTGGTAAACAAAATATGTTAATTGTTATGTTGTTATTTGTCATATTAGATAGAAATATATTTTTTTTGACTTAAACAACAAATATCATGTATTTTCTAACAATAATAGGTATATTCTAAGACGTGAAAGGGGGTGAAATATTATGATCGAAAATGTATTTAAACGTATTAAGAAAGAAAAACCAATGATAAAAATGTGTAAAGTACTATTAGCATTAGCTATAGTCGTATCTTCATTCATGGGTAACTTCTCGTATGTTCAGGCTGCAACAGAATTCACTATTACATTAAAAGCTAATGATGGTAAGGGCGACGATGTTGTTCAAACTGTAAAGGCAGGAGATAATTTCGACATTCCTAAAAATGAATTCACTTATAGTGGTAAGAATTTTTGGGGATGGATGTTAACGGAAAAATCGAGTACAGACGGAGTCACCTATCGTGATCAGGATACAATATATAACGTTAGTGATAATATGACCTTATATGCAAGATGGACTGAAAATAGCGATTTTCAAGGTGGAAATCTTGGATGGAGCGCGGAAGGTTTGGATTCTATAGTAGGAAAAGATGATCTCAATGGATCAACATCACCTACGATAGCCAGTGTTGTCACTGTGACATTTGGTGGAGTACCACTCACTTATAACCAACATGATGCAGTCAGCTATGCAAGTACTTGGGATAAGGAATTAAAAATCACTGTAGCAGAAGGTTATAAACTTGAAAAGTATAGAATTGTTTGTGCACATGGTGGTAAAGGGCACTCAGAACCAACTGATCCTGTATATGACTGTAAAACTGTATCTGAGGCACATTCTGTGCCAAGTTTTGATAGTGATGGAAATGTTATTTCTGGGCTATCAATTACAACGTGTAAATCAGATTTCTCACATTCTAGTAAATCGAAACAATACTGGGTTTTATTGAAGGTTGTGCCAGATACTAGTCGTTATAAAGTCACATATGATTGGGGAAGTCTTTCAACTACGTTAAAAGATTATGATATTTCTAGTTTTAATCAGACTAACCTGAAATATAATGCAGCTGTTACATCAGAAAGCATAGACAAAATTGCTGGTGTTACAGATGCTGTAAGCTCTGCTGGTAAAGTCTTTGTAGGTTGGAAGGTCACAAGTGACAAGGCGACATACAATTACTCATTAGAAGCTGGCAAAACATTTGCAGTCACTGGAAACATGACTCTTACAGCACAATGGGCAGATGCAGAATATACTGTTACTGGTTACGAAGGTGTATACGATGGTAAATCCCATGGTGTCACTGTCTCACCAAGTACAGCAAAGGTAGGTCAAACGCTTAAATACTCAGTTGATGGAACAAATTGGAGTACGACAGCGCCAACGTTTACTCATGTTGAAGAAACAGGGGTAGACGGTAAAAGAGTTTATGTTAAAGTTTCACAAGTTGTAGACTACAACGGAGAAGAAAAAGAAGTCACAGTGTGGCGAGGTAGTGCAATCGTTAAGATTACACCAAAATCGGTAATCTTAGAATCAAAAGGAGCAACAAAAACTTATGATGGAACTGCATTAACTTACCATGAAGTTAAGGATTCTATTGGTTTTGTCACTGGCGAAGGCGTAAAAGATTATAGTTTTACAGGTTCACAGACTCAAGTAGGTGTATCTGCAAATAGCTATACTTTCACTTTGAAAGACAATACACGTTCAAGCAATTATGATATTGGTGCACGTACTGGTAACCTTGAGGTGACACCAATTGGTGAAATTACGGTTGCTTTAGAATCTGTAGAAAAAGTATATGATGGAACTCCATTAAGATCGACAGCCATCAAATCTCCAATTAGCGGGTTAGCAGCGGGAGATAGAGTCGTTGTCACAACAAAAAGTTATTGTGAAATAACAGATGTTAAATTAGATTCTAATGGAAATGTAACATCAATTGTTAATGAAATTGATACAGTTAAAGTATTCAATTCAGCAAATCAAGATGTCACATCCAACTATGCAAAAATCAATACAGTTAATGGAACATTACAAATTAATCCTATTGGTATTACATTAACCTCACAAGGTGCTGAAAAAGTTTATGATTCAACACCATTAACAAAACCAGGTGTTACTCTATCTAATGATGAATACTCTAAGTATTTTAAAAAGTATGAGGCTGTAGGGTCACAAACAGTGGTTGGTAATTCTAAGAATACGATTCAGTATGAATTAGCTCAAGGAATGAATAAGGATAACTTCAATATCGAACTTATTGAAGGTAAACTAAAAGTCACTCAAGCTGGAAAAATTACTGTATCAGCATTATCGGCTTCAAAAGATTATGATGGAACACCATTGACTGCTGGGTATGATGTCGTACTTGGTCAACCTATTGGTACTGATCGCATAGAAGTTGAAATGGAAGGATCAATTACTAATTATGATAAAGATGGAGTCGTAAATAAAGTCAAATCAATTAAAGTGTTCAATGTAAATGACGTTGATGTTACTGATTGTTATGACATTGTCTATGGTGATGATGGATTATTGGAAATTAAACGATTAGTTATTGATCTCCAATCAGATAGTGCTACAGAAGAATATAGTGGAAATGTGTTAAAAAGACCAGATGTTAAAGTCACAGGAAATTTCGCTAATGGCGAAGGGTTCGAATACTGCAACGCTATAGGTGAAATCACTTATGTAGGAAAAGTAGAGAACTTAATTTCATGGAAATTAGCAGATGGTACTAATCCAATTAACTATATTATTAAGGAATCAATTGGTACACTTGAAATTACAAAACGCACTGATTTCTATTTAGAAATAACAGCAGCTTCTTCATCACGTGAGTATGATGGAACTGCTTATGTAGACTCTGGTAGCTCAGTTGCTGGTGAAATTGAAGGTCATACAGTGGGTGATATTGTTGTCACTGGATCTGTAACTCATGTTGCAGATAGCAAGGCTAATAACAATATTGTCACAAGTTATAAGATTTTCAATTCTGCAGGAATTGATGTCACAGATCAATTTGATGGAGTGCTATGTACTGCGGGAACTATCTCAATTACACCACGTACAATTACTGTAACGACAGGATCAGCTACACAAGTTTACAACGGTACAGCATTAACAAATAGTGATGTACATGTTGAAGGATTGGTTGATGGTGAAACTGTCTCTGCGACAACTACAGGAAGTCAAACAAATGTAGGAGATTCTAAAAATGGATTTAATCTTGCATGGATTGAAACAGCTGTTGAAAGTGATTACGTGTTAGCTAAAGAACACAATTTAGGTGTTTTAGAAGTGACACCTGCACCACTTACTGTAACAACAGGATCATCAACAGAAGTTTACAACGGAACTGCATTAACTAATGGATATGCAAAAGTTGATGGATTGGTTAATGATGAAACTGTCGTTGTGACAGCTACAGGAAGTCAAACAAATGTAGGCGATTCAGAAAATGGATATAGTCTTGCATGGGGTGACACTGATAGAGGCAATTACAAAATTGTTAAAGAAAATTTAGGTGTTTTAGAGGTAACAAAAGCACCACTTACTGTAACAACAGGATCATCAACAGAAGTTTACAATGGTACTGCATTAACTAATGGATATGCAAAAGTTGATGGATTGGTTAATGATGAAACTG
>CAMTOK010000137.1 GCA_947074115.1 uncultured Erysipelotrichaceae bacterium
ATTGCGTTGGATGGGGAAGACTATAGAGTTCATTCATTGTCCATTTTGGTAAGAACTCCTTTTGTGAAGGATATTTCTTATCCAAAGCATATAAAAGAATAAAAGAACAACATCCAATCAATAACATTACCTGTATAGGTTTAGACAAGAGCCATGTATAAACAGATGTAACATGATATGATGTGACTTGTATAGGTGCTTGAAAAGGTAGACAGTTTAGTTGTTCTAAATAAAAGAGTGTTGAAAGAAATAAGTATAATCCTGAAAGGGAAAATAAAAACCTTTCAGTATAAAGGATAATATGAGAATGATAGTGATGGACTAAAAGTGGCCGATAACCATAAGATAAGGCAACACTCCTAGGGTGTCCATAATCAAGCAATATATCTTCTATATCATCATTTGGTCTTATTGAATTGTATATATGTTCTTTTAAATCATTATAAACATATTGACGTTTTATACCAAAGAAATAAGAGCATACTGCTGAGACATATTTTTCTATTAATTCATCCATAAACTCACCCCAATCATTATATAAAATCATATCGTAAACATTATAAAAAGAATGTCGTAAATTGTAGAAAGGAGATTTCTCATGAGTGTAAATAAAAGTGTTGTTGAAAACCTACTAAAAGAAGTTGGACCTCAACATTTGGTCGCAGCGACCAAATATGTTGGGATAGAAGAAATCAATGAATTAGAGTCATTAGGTGTTAAAATATTTGGTGAAAATAGAGTTCAATCATTAATTGAGAAATATGAAGTTTATAAAGGGAATTGTGAATGGCATTTTATAGGGACTTTACAAAGAAATAAAATCAAATATATTATTGATAAAGTGAGTTTAATTCATTCAGTAAATACCTTAGATCTATTAAAAGATATTGATAAGCATGCTAAAAAACATGATTTAATAATGGATATTTTATTACAAATTAATATCGCTAAAGAAGATTCAAAACATGGTTTTGATGAAGAGGAAATATTTGAAGCAGTTAAAGAAAGTCTTAAGTGTACTCATATTAGGTTGAGAGGGCTTATGATGATGGCACCACATATTGAAGTTGAAGAAACACGTCAATATTTTAGAAGAACAAAAGATGTTTTGGATGAAATAAAAACAATGTATCCAGATCAAATGATCGATACATTGTCTATGGGAATGTCAGAAGACTACACAGTAGCGTTAGAAGAAGGTGCTACATATATAAGGATAGGGAGTCTCCTATTTGATTAAAGAGTTCATTATTATGAACTCTTTTCTTTTAATAATGTATAGGCAAATGAAGATAATAAACGTATACCTTTTGATAACGCTTTTTCATCAAAATCAAAATCAGCACAATGAAGAGATGATGTCATAGGTGTTAAGAGTTTTAAATAAGTAGCTTTACCACCGTTTTGTTGAACCCTTTCCATCATTAATGCAAAATCATCACTACCACCTAAAGGATTGACATTTCTCTTTGGTAGAATCAAATCAGGCATATTTTCAGACGCAGTTTTTCTAAATAGATCCATTAAGCTTTTGTTACAATTTATCGCAGGAGCATGACCCATTTCTTTGATTTCAACAACTGTATCATGCATAAATGCAGAAGCTCTAATGATATCTCGAGCATAACACTCCATATATTTATTGAGTTCTGTCGTTTCACCACGAACTTCGAGTTCTAGTGATGCTGTTTCAGGAACAACATTCCTACTTGTCCCAGCTTTAACTGTTCCAACATTAACGCGTGTACATCCATCGCTGTTTCTAGGTATAGAATGGAGGTTAAGTATACAGTTTGCAGCAGATAAGAGTGCATTCTTTCCAAATTGAGGTGCTTCAGAAGCATGTGTAGAAACACCATGATACAAAACATCCAGCTTTGTTGTCGCAAAAGAGTGATTCATACCAAAATATAAATCATAATCACAATCGATTTGAGGCATAATGTGCGAAGCCATTATATAATCAACATCATCTAAAAAACCACTTTCTACAATACATTTTGCACCACGGACACCTTCTTCGGCAGGTTGAAATATGATTTTAATTGTTCCATGTAGTTCATCTTTTATTTGTGATAACAAGGTTGCACACATGATCCCAATAGACACATGTCCATCGTGACCACAAGCATGCATTATACCAGGATGTCTAGATGAATAATTGGTTGGTGTTGTTGTTGACATTTCTTTTAAGTTAAGAGCATCCATATCAAAACGTAAAGCAACAGTTGGACCTTCTCCACATTTTAATATTCCAGCAACTGCAGTCATACCATCTTTAAGTTTAGGAACGTATTCTTCATATGCACCTTCTTTTAATGCACGAAAAGTATTGAGTTCAAATACTTTCTTTGAAGGCATACCCATACGTTCTTTTGCGACCATAATGTCTTCACCAATTTTTATCTCATAACCTAACTCTTCTAGATAATGTGCAACTATTGATGCAGTACGGACTTCTAACCATCCAACTTCAGGATACATATGCAAGTCACGTCTGATCTTTATTGCTTGTTCTAAATATTGTTCTGATAGTTCTTTTATTTTCGTATACATTTTTCTCACCTATCTTTATTTTACCAATATTCATACATGTTAACAATCATTATACAAAAAAAGGATTATAAATCCTTTTTATTGTAAATAACATACTTCTTTTCAAATTCTTCTAATGGCATTGGTTTAAAGAAATAATAGCCTTGTACATAATCACAATGACTTTTTGTTAAAAAATCAACCTGTTCTTTTGTTTCTACACCTTCTGAAACAACTTTCATACCAAGTTTATGACAGAGATCAATAACTTCAGAAATAATTGTATATCCTTTTTCAAATTCATGGTTAGTCATTCTAAAAAATTCTTGATCTATTTTAATAATATCAATTGAGAAGTCTTTTAACATATTTAATGAAGAATATCCTGAACCAAAATCATCTAAAGATATTTTAAATCCATTCGCTTTTAAATGATTAATAACTTCAATCAATTGTTCTTTATTATGAAGGATAGCTGATTCAGTAATTTCTATTTCTATCATACGTGGATCAATATCATAATAATGAATTAAATTATTCAATTGTCTTATATAACTTTCCTTAAAAATATAAGAACGCGATGCATTAAGGGAGAGTGTAATTGTAAATTTATAATCTCTTATCCACCTACTTAGTGCCTGTAATGATAAATTAAGTATATATAAATCTAGTTTTTCTAGGCTTCCATTTCCTTCTAATATAGGTATAAAATGAGAAGGCGGTATAAGACCTCTGGTTGGGTGTATCCAACGTGTTAGAATTTCACCAGAATAAATTCTCTTCGTTTTAAGGTCTATCTTAGGTTGAATAAAAGGTTTAAATTCGTTATTCTCTAATGAAGTAGTAAAGTCATTTTCTATTTGTTTTGCATAGAGTGCTTGTAAATAAGAATCTTCATTGTAGTAACAGATTGTATCTTTTCGTGTTTGTTCTTCTTTATTAGAATACTTAACACGTTGATAAGCTGATTGGATGTTTAAACTGTTATTTTCTATCGAATAGACATTGATTTGGAAATAGAACTGATCGCTTGGATTAATTTCAGTAAACTGTTTTCTTATCTCACACATCAAATTTTGTATTCGATTATTAATATTGATGTTATGAGATTTATTCAATAGTAGGACAAAATGTTCTAAGTGCGTACGACAATATAATTCATCTATTTCTAATTGTTCAGAAAGTGTTTGAATTATAGAGATAAAGAGATGATCAGAACAT
>CAMTOK010000138.1 GCA_947074115.1 uncultured Erysipelotrichaceae bacterium
AAAAAAGTCTAAGAAGACTCTTTTAAGTAATGATCATAATGATCAAAGACAATATCCATATCATTAACAATCGTTTCTTCAATTTGACCTTTATCAACCATATCTTTCATAATGTGAATTGCTTCATTATGTGTGTATCCTTTTTTATATGGTCTTTCTTCTACAAGTGCTTGATAGATATCACAACACGCCAATAAACGATCTTCAAAATCTAGGTGTTCGGCAGTTAACCCAAATGGATAGCCACTCCCATCTAACTTCTCATGGTGATAAGACGCCCAATGTGCAACGTCTTCTAAATCCATTTGTTTGAGTATCTCATAAGTATGATACGCATGTGATTTCATTTCTATAAATTCACTATCTGTTAACTGATCAGGTTTCTCTAATATGTCTCGACTGACCAATAACTTCCCGATATCATGCATTGCGCCCGCAAAGAATAATTTTGATATCTTTTCTTTATCATAGCGGTAATGCATTCCCATAACGACTGCACGTCTAGCAACACCTATAGAATGTGCTCTTGTTGTTGGTGATTTACTATCAACAATAGAAGTGAATAAATGACAGATTGACATCACTTCTGGACTTTGTATATCTCTTAAATCTTCTACCAACAGACTCTTTAAGACATGATCGATTCTTTGTTTTTGACTTTCTACGATGACATCATATGTGATTGCTTCTTCAAAAGCGTGAACAATGATTGAATTAAATTCTTTATCGATATGTTTCTTTATATCTTCAATCATAGTTTTATATTTTAATTCATCCATATCGTGAAAATGATATCTTAAATCACTCCAATCACATATATGTATTATTTGAGAAAAGAGCGGAATATCATCACCTTTTTTTCCAAATGGACCACTTCCATCAATAGATTCATGATGATAAAGAATGACGTTTTTGACATCTTCATAAAAAGGAACATGGATAATATTTCTTTCTCCTGCTAAACAATGGATTTGGCAATATTCTTCATATGAATTATATTTTCTTTTATAAAATTCTGTTAAACCATTATCATGAAGGAAGGCCATATTTGTTAAATTCGTTAATTCATGTTGTTTAAGATGAAGTGCTTTTCCCATAAGATATGAGTAATATGCAATTCTTTTACTATGAAACGAGCAGAGTTCATAGTGTTCCATTTCAACACGGTCTAATGCACTTGATAATGAGTACAACATCTTGTTATAGCATAGTTTCATAGTGTCCCTCCATATATTCTATTATATCCCTATTTGTCAGAATTTGAAACAAAAAAGAGCCCTATCTTATAAGACAGGGCTCTAATGCTCTTAATTTGCAGGAATAACTGATCCTTCATATGTTGTTTCAATAAATGTTTTAATTCTTTCTGATTTTAAAACTTCTACTAAAGCTTTAATTCTTGAATCATTTTCATTTCCTGTTTTTACTGCAACAATATTTACATAAGGATTTGTATCACTTGCACTTTCTAATAATACTGCATCTTTTGTTGGATTTAATCCAGCTTGTAATGCATAGTTACCATTGATAGCGACTAAGTCACCTTCTTTATTGTTATAAGCTAATGCTAATAATTCAGGTTTGATTTCAGTGAATTTTAAGTTTTTTGTATTTCCAATAATATCATCTAATGTTGCATCTAATACTGTTACACCATCTTTTAATGTAATTAAGTTTGCTTCTGCAAGAATTCCTAAAATACGTCCGAAATCTGAAGGTGAGTTAGAAATAATAATTTCTGCACCATCTTTTAATTCACTAATATTACTGATTGTTTGTGAATAGAAACCAAATGGTTCTAAGTGAATTCCACCAACGTTAGAAATTTCATATCCAAATTCAGCAATTTGTCCATCGAAGAACGGTAAATGTTGGAAGTAGTTTGCATCTACATCACCTTCTACTAATGCTTTATTGAATACATAGTAATCATCTAATACTTGAATTTGTAAATCAATGTTGTAATCTTCTTTCAAAATCACTTTTGCTTCTTCTAAGATTTTAGAATGAGGGTCAAGAGTCGCTGATACTTTTAATACGCTTGAATCATCAGTATTGCTTCCCCCACAACCTACTAGCCCTAAAGCTACAAATAAAACTAATAATACACTTAATACTTTTTTCATCGTCTTTTCCTCCCTTATCTTTTATCAATTTTCTTGACGAATACATCTCCAATTGCTTGGATCACAAATACAATAATTAAAACAAACAATGTCGCTATATACATGACTGGCATATTGTTTCTTACAAGTCCGTATAAGTACGCTAGATTTCCTAAACCACCAGCACCGATACATCCTGCCATCGCTGTATATCCAACTAACGAAACACCCATCACTGTAATACTTGATATTAATGCTGGTCTTGCCTCTGGTATTAATATCTTCGTAATAATTTGGAAAGGACTTGCTCCCATAGCTTGGCTTGCTTCAATTGTTCCCTTATCTACTTCACACAATGCGATCATACACATTCGGGCATAGAAAGGTGCGCTTGATATGATGAGTGCAGGTAATGCCGCTTTTGCACCTAAAATTGTTCCTACTAAGATTTTCGTGAATGGTACCAATATAAATAATAAGATGATAAATGGTACTGCTCTAAATATATTGATAATGAAATCCAATATACCGTTCACGATTTTATTTGGATATAATCCACCATCCTGAGTGATATAAAGGACAATTCCTAAGACAAATCCTAAAATCGTCGCAATAATTAATGAAGTGACTGACATATAGACTGTTTCTAATACTGCATCGAACATTGTTTCCCAATTGATTGATTGTAAAATTTCTAACATCTAGATCACCTCCACATAAACTTGATACTCTTTGAATAAATCAATTAACTGATTGTATTCATTTTGAGTTCCACCAAGAACATTAACAATTAAAACACCAAATGAACTATCAATTGTATTTGTTAAGTTCCCTGAAACGATACTTATATCTAAATCAGATTTTTTAATAACTGTTGAGACAACAGGTAATCTTGCAATCTTTTCTTCAAATGTTAATCTTAGTAAGATTCCATCTGGATAGATTTCTTTTAACTTTTCTGTTGTTTCTTCATCTTCTATTTTAGAAGAAATATCTTTAACAAAACGTTTTGTGACTAAATGTGATGGATGTTCAAATAATTCTTTAACATGACCACATTCAACAACCTGTCCTTCACTCATGACAGCGACTTGATGACAAATCTTTTGAACAACTTCCATTTGATGTGTAATCATAATAATTGTTATTCCTAATTTATTGTTAATGTCTTTTAACAAATCAAGAATTTGTTCTGTCGTTTGAGGATCAAGTGCACTTGTAGCTTCATCACATAATAAGATTGTTGGATCATTCGCTAATGCTCTTGCTATACCAACTCTTTGTTTTTGTCCACCTGATAATTCACTAGGATAAGCATGCTCTCTTCCTTTTAAACCAACAAGTTCAATTAATTCTTGGACTTTTTGTTTTCTTTCTTCTTTTTTAACTCCTGCTATTTCTAATGGTAATTCTATATTCTTTTCTACTGTTCTAGACCATAACAAATTGAAATGTTGAAATATCATTCCGATCTTCATTCTTTTTTGTCTTAGATCTTGTTTAGATAATTTTGCTATATCAACACCATCTATAATGACCTCTCCTTGAGTTTGATTTTCAAGTTGATTGATCATTCTTACTAGTGTCGATTTACCAGCTCCACTATATCCAATAAAACCAAAGATTTCACCATCTTTTATTGTTATA
>CAMTOK010000139.1 GCA_947074115.1 uncultured Erysipelotrichaceae bacterium
CCAGGTTGACAGTTTAATTCTTTACATATTGCATTTAACGTAGAGAAACGTATAGCCTTCACTTTACCTGTCTTTAAGTTTGATAAGTTCGCTACTGAAACATCTACACGTTCAGCAAGTTCTGATAATTGCATTTTACGATCGGCTAACACACGATCTAATCTTGTAATAATGGCCATATGTCTTCTCCCTAAATTAATGTATCAACTTCTTCTTGAAGTGATTGTCCGTATTGAAATACACTCGCAATTAAGATAATGACTAATCCAATAAGAATTGAAGCTCCATCAATCACATTAATATTCACTTGTGTAGAGATATTATGACCTAATGATGATGCGATATTAAATACACTAAATACATTTAAATTAATAAGGCTTAATCCTAAGTTCATGACGATGCTTGTCACAATCACACCGATACCAACATTTCTCACTGCTTTAATTGTTTCTTGATTGAATGGTTGTTCTGATAATGTATGTTCTACAATACATCTTAATTGTTTAACAATATAAATGAATGCAACACTTAAACATGCCATCACCATTAAACATGTATTACAAACTGTTTTAAATGATGCTACATCTAAAGATACTTGATCAATCATAAACTGAATATTCGCAATTGAATAATTAAATGATAGGATATTTGAAGTAATTCCATTTTCAATTATTGATGCTGGTAAAACATTAACAGCGATCAACCCAATAACAGATATACCTAATGCAACAATCAAAACCCAATACACAATCTTAAAGACTAAAGATAACACTCCTGCAAGACTAACAAAACGACTCATTTTCATATTTTTATTTTTCATAATAATCTCCTCTTTTCTTTAATGACTCTTAACCTACTTCTAGAATACACCTCAAACTTTTAATTGTCAACAAATATTTATCGATAAACGATAAATTATATATTATTAACGTTATATATTTATTGATTATTGAATGAAAAAAGAGAAAAAAAAGGAAATAAGCTTCATTTTATCAACTCATTTCCTTTATTCTTTATTTACTTAGACTTATTTAATTATTTTAATGGTTTTGGTAAAAGTTTAAAACGGAAATCACCAATTTCAAACGTCTTTTCATTGATTCTTTGTGGTAATACTCTTGTTTCTAAATAGTCAGTAGTGATGAGTACGAGATAATCTTTGTCTTCACCTTTTACTAAGTAATATTCCTGATCAACATTTTTTAAACTATTGATGATCTGTGGAATACCACATATCCCTGTTGGACCTAGCCATAATACATTATCCACTATCTTTTCACTCTTTGTTAAGAGCTTGGTTGCTAAAAGGTTATAAATGATGCTATCTGGATAACGACTACGAATAAGATTATGCTTTTGTGGTTTCTTATAATCATCTAAATGAATAGGTTCTCTAATCATTGGACATTCCATTGTTTCCCCATCATCTAATAAATAGTCCACACTCACTTGTAATAAAGACGCTAATGCTTTGATATTTTGAATATCAGGAATCCCTTTATCTGATTCCCATTTCGTAATGGCTTGTCTTGATACCATTAACTTCATTGCTAACTCTTCTTGTGTTAAACCACAATGTTTTCTTGCCTCTTTAATTTTTTCACCTAAAGTCATAATGACTCCTCCTTATATAGACTTGTTGTTACAACTTCATCTTAAACGATTATAAGTAAAAAACAAGAAACGCTCTTTTGCTATCTTGCTACGTATCGTAGCATTCCCTAAAACTATGAGTTTTTGTCTATTACCCTTTTGTGTACTTCATAAAATAGGGACGAAGAACATCTAGACTTTCTTCTCTTAATACCCCAGTTCTCACTGTTGGATAAAATCCTGATTGTTCAAAGACTATCTTAGAACATTCACTTCCTGGTACTTCTAGTATGTCACAAAGATCAATATTGCTGGCACCGTAGACAAGTGTTCCTAATTTTACCCACACCATTGCCCCACTGCACATATGGCACGGTTCACAACTTGAATACAGTGTATAATCACTTAAATCAGTGATTCCTGTTTCTTCACAAAAGCGTCTTATTAATCCTGCTTCAGCATGAAATGTAGGATCTGTTTTTGTGTGGATCTGATTTTCATTTGTAAAGACGATTTCATCGTCTTTAACGAGTACTGCACCAAATGGTTCATTCCCATTCTCTACTGCTTGTTGAGATAAGCGAATTGCTTCTCTCATAAATCTTTCATCTTGTTTCATAAGTTCCTCCTTTAGAATAACTCAACAGTTATTTGTTTGTTAATTAATAACAACAACTTTTTTGTTTTGTTAAAGAAGATATTATCTAAGTATTATTTTACTCTTCTTTTACCTCCAAAGTCAGTTCTTTAATCATCTATATTCTAACATTATAAGATCATTTAAACAAATAAAAAAAGGATAGCGTTCTATAGTGGCTTGCCTTCTTATAGACTGTATCCTTAATCTTTATGTATTCTTAATTTCTTCAATAATTTTTTTAGCGTACTCAACACAGCTACCACAACCTGTTCCAACAGAAGTAACCTCTTGTATGTCTTCAAATGTTTTATGACCATCTTTTATTGCTTCTTTTAAATCTTTTACGCTAACTTGAAAACAGCGACATACAATTTTATCATCTTCTAGATTCATTTTGTTTTCTCCTTTTTATCAATATAAGAATTCTGAAAGATTGATATAGCAAGACTGATCTATCCATAATGCCAATTCTCATTAAATACTTAGGCATTCCAGTTATACTGATCAAGCTATATTAATCATTTAAAAGAGAATAGTTATTATTCATATAAACAAAATCTTTATTACTATTCTACTTTCAATGACATATATTATCTCCTTCACTTTCATTTATATTCAATTATTCTTTCACGACTTATTATTTTATAAGATATAAACCTAACCCAATTCATCATTGAATGACAATAAGATAATGAACAAAGTAAAAATAATAATATATAGTCTTGGATCGATATCATAGAAGCATACAAAAATGATCACAACATCATTTCATACTAAAAGAGAACTTGAATAATTTTCATAGTTCTCTTTTCTATTAACGATTCAATTATAAAGCTATATCATTTTTCATAATCACTGGTTGAAGTATAAAAGCATTAAGTAATCTTTGTTCAAGATAATATTTTAAAGCTTTTTCTGATTTAAATATAGAAACTTGAAAAGGTGCTTTTGGATTATACTTCTCAATAAAGACAACACCTTCATCAGTATCGATCATTACACCAGTATGAACTGCTTCTAACCATTTGTTATCACTTGCATAAGTAAAGCATGATATTAATGAAACATCACTTTCATTAAAAGAAACACCACGGTTTTTCCATTCCTCTTGAATGACCTTTACAAAACCTTTTTTAGTCTTAAACCCACTTGTTTCTATACCTTTAAATAGACTCCAGAATTTTGATTCATCACCGTCTTCAAAACCAGTATAAGGATAATATTCTAGAATATTTTGTTCGCTGTATTCTATTTCTCCTTCTAATGGTGTTGTGTTAATAGAATCTTTCACTAAATTCCAAGCAGCAATTCTACAATTTAAATCTTCAGGGAGTTTAACAGTTATAAACATATTAAATGCTGCAGATTCATCATAACTCACTACAGTCCCTCTTTTAGTAATAAAGTCACCTTGTAATGTTGGAAGATCTTTTAAATAGTCATTAGTAAATTGAACCTGTTGAGAGAATATATCAATATTTTCTGATTGAATTCCTGACT
>CAMTOK010000140.1 GCA_947074115.1 uncultured Erysipelotrichaceae bacterium
AAGTGTCAAGTGTAATGGGAAATTTCCCTTGACGCTATATTCTTAATGGGAGGAAAAATATGAAAAAATCTTTATTAGATAAAATCACAGATTTTATCGAGCTAAAGGTATCACCACCTTTAGTTAAATTATCTCAAGTGAGATATTTGGTAACGCTTCAAAAAACATTTATGACATTAATGCCATATATGATTTTAGGAGCAACATCAACATTGATTTTAAATCTTGGTGGATTATTTGCTGAAGGTACAGGTTTAAATATGCCAGCAGTTGCTGATGCTATTAACACTGTTGTTGGCTACGTAAGAGTACCATTACTTCAATTGGTTTTTGTTACTATTAACTTACTTGCTTTAATCGTATGTGTTTTAAATGGATACTTCTTAGGGGAGCATTACCAAAAGAAAAACAGTGGAGTTAGCCCGATAGTGACTGCTGTCCTTTCAATGCTAAGTTTCCTATGCTTTATTGATTTTGCGAATTTAAGTGCAAACTTTGATTGGCCAAATTATATCTTAGGATCTCCAAGTTTATTTGGAGGAATAATCATCAGTGTTTGTGCTGTAGAAATCTATAGATGGTTTATTCATAAAAATATTACAATTAAAATGCCAGCTGGTGTTCCACCAATGATTGCTGCTGCATTTACAAGTATTATTCCAGTATGTTCTATCTTATTTGGTATGAGTATTATTGGTATGGGATTTGAAGGTTTTGACTTCTTAGGAATCTTTAATACATTATTCTCTTATTTAGTTATTGGAGGTAGTGGATGGTTTACTCAATTCTTAGGATTTATACTAGATAGATTATTATGGTTCGTTGGTTTACATGGTTCTAATATCGTTGGTTCTGTAATGTCACCAATTTGGACAACTATGATTACTGAAAATATTGCTGCATTCAATGCTGGACAATCAATTCCATTCATGTTTACAGAACAATGGATCAATAACTATGTAAGATGTTCAGTATTCCCAATTGCATTATTATGCTGTTTATCTCAAGTTAAGAGATTTAAAATCTTAGGTAAATTATCTTTACCAGGAACAATCTTTAATATTGCTGAACCAATTATGTACGGTTTACCAATCGTATTAAATCCATTAATGTTTGTCCCTTGGGTATTAGGATTTGCTGCAATCTTCTTATTCAATGTTGTTCTTGCAATCTTTAACTTAACACCAGCTATGGTGACAATGACTGTATGGACAATGCCAGCTCCTCTTGCTGCATTTATTGGATCAGGATTTAATATTATGGCATTATTAATTAGTTTAATGAACTTTGTTATTATCTTCTTTATCTTCTATCCATTCTTTAAAGTTATGGAAAAACAAGAATTGAAGAAGGAACAAGAAATGGAAAATGAAGAATTAGAAATGTTAGGTGAGCAATAATGAACTTTGAAATTGTTGAGTATCAACAATCATATATAAACGATGTTATTTCTTTATGGAATAAGACATTGAGTTTTGATTTAATAAATCAAGAACGATTCTATAATAGAATCGTCCTTGATGATAACTTTAAAACAAATTACTTTCTATTGGCTATTGAAGATAATTGTTTAATTGGTTTTGTCTTTGGAATTAAAAGACAAATTCCATATCTTGAACGAGGTTTAGAAAGTGAAAGAGCATGGATCAATATTATCGCTGTTGATGAAGAACGACAAAGACAAGGCGTTGGAACGGCCTTGGTAAATGAAGTAGAAAAACGCTTTATTGAAGATGGTGTTAAAGAAATCACACTATGTGCCTATAGTCCAAATTATTTAACTCCAGGTATTGATAAACGTTACCATAAAGGTATACACTTCTTTGAAAAATTAGGGTATTTAAACACTGGTGACGCTGTAAGTATGAAATGTGATCTTTGGAATTATGTTATGAGTCATCAAACACGTCAAAAGATAGATCATCTTAAAGATGAAGGAATTGTTATTAAACCTTTTACTAAAGAATATACAATAAAATTGCTTCACTTTTTAGATGTTAACTTTGGTGCTGGTTGGAAACGTAATGCATTAATGGCAATGCAAAATGATGAATCACATGACACAATATTTATAAGTGTTGACAAAGACGACAATATTTTAGGTTTTGTTATGAGAAAAATTGATGGTAATGATGCAAGATTTGGTCCGATTGGGGTTTTAGAATCAATTCGTTCAAAAGGACTAGGTGGATTGTTACTAGAAACAATGATGGAAGATTTAAAGAAAAGAGAAATATATGAAATGTACTTTTTATGGACACATGGAGCAGCGATGAGGTTCTATGAACGTCATGGGTTTGATGTGTTTAGAGGGTATGATTTATACAGAAAGGGTTTGTCATATGAGATATAAAAGAATAGTAAGTATTGGAGCACATTCACTAGATGCTGAATTACAAGGTGGTCCAATCATGATTAAGGCTTCTGCAAAAGGGGCGCATTGTACAATGGTTCATGTGACAACAGGAAGACTTGAGGATCCAAATGCAACTCAAGAAGCTAAGGATGCCTACATTGAACAAATAAAGGTAGAAAACGAATCAGCCGCAAAAGAAATGGGTTGTGATGTATTCGCAATGAATTATGTTTCAAGCGAATTACCTTCAGTAGGAGAGTTTGTTCAAATCATAAAAGCATACTTAAAGAAAGAAAATGTTGATTTAGTTATTTCACATGCGAGAGGAACCTTGCATGCAAGACATTATTATTGTTACGAAACAGTTACAGAGGCTGTAAGACAATTGCAAGCTGAAGGTATGAAAATCGAACTTCTTTATGGAGAAAACTGTGAAGATTTAATTGGTTATATTCCAACAAAATATGTACCAATGAGTGATGAAGAAGTTGATCAATGGTTTAAAGGGTTGAGTTGTTACTCTATCTTTAATGGTAAAGTTAACGATGTTCCTTATATTGATTATTATAACAGTATGATTAAAGTTCGTGCTTTAGAGGTTATGTCTAAACAAAGAATTAAAAGTTATATGCAAGCACCACATATTGATACATTAGATTAGAGATGATATTTATCATCTCTTTTTGTATAAAATTTGTCATTTTGTTAATAGTTATATATAAGAGGTGATAAATATGTGTGGGCGATATTATGTAGATATTGACGTAGCGAAATATATACAGCCATTACTAAGTGATCATGATCACTTATATAATTATTTAAAAGAAAGACAAGATATCTTTCCTTCACAAAAAGCTGTTGTGATCATTAGTGAAGATGAAAAGCTTGTCGCACGCGTTATGACATGGGGTTTTCCAAATCCAATGGGAAATGGTGTCGTATTTAATGCAAGAAGTGAAACAGTTTTGGAAAAAAGAATGTTTAGAGAATCCATTAAACAACAAAGATGTTTGGTTGTCGCAAAAGGATTTTATGAGTGGGATACACATAAAAATAAAATCACATTTGAACTATTAAATCATAATGTCATGTTTATGGCTGGAATTTGGAATGAATATAAGGGAGAATCGTGCTTTACAATTCTAACAACAGAACCAAATCAAACTGTAAAACCATTTCATAATAGAATGCCAATTGTATTAAATGAAGATGAAGTTTTAGAATGGTTAAATCAACCATTAGCAATAGAAACGATATTAAATCAAAAACCACAAGAATTAGATGTTGTTAATGGAATATTACAAGAAACATTATTTTAAATATA
>CAMTOK010000141.1 GCA_947074115.1 uncultured Erysipelotrichaceae bacterium
AAGTTATAAAGTAGGTCATGTAGATATACAAAAAATATTAGAAATAATGGAAGAGTTAAAGAAATATTTAAGTGAGGGTTATGTTAAGCATATTTTAACGAATACGGATGATCAAGAATTTGAGAAAGAAAGAACTTTACAAGAAAAACTTGCAAAGTACTTAACAGATTTCTCTGAAGAGTTTGAACATTATGAAGTAGCAGATAACAAAGGGATTGAAAATGATCCTTATAACAACTTGTTTGAGGAACTTAATAGTAAAGGAATGTGTGAAGCTATAATTGAGTATTTAAGTGAATTTGATGAAGATGTTTCAGAGAAAAGAAGCTTACTCTTGAAAATGATGGAACAGTTCATGGTTGAAAAATTCACGAGAGTTTCATTAACAGAAATGTTAGAGGTTATTGAGTTTGAATATGAGTATGATGAGGAAGGACAAATCAAGCTGATTGATCAGACTGGAACTAACTTAGGAAATATTATGGATGAATCATTTGATACACCAGCAGATGTAATAGATCGCTTAGAGTTATATTATTATGATTATTTATTTAGAGAGTACGTTGAAGATCCAAGAAACGAAGTAGAAGATTCTATGACATACGAAGATGTTTATAATCAAATGTTAAACGATGCTGAAACAAGAAATAAACTGGATCAAAATATATTCTTTGGTTTCTTCAATGAAGAAAAAATAATTGATGATAAGAAGTTAGAAAAAACAAAAGAAAAAGGAATAGAGAGGTAGGGGGGCAAAGTTGCCCCCTAATCATAGGAGGGGAAAAATGATTGATGTACACAACGCTTCAAAATATGGAGCTTTAAGATTTGCTGTTAATAAACATGATTACAATAAGCTGCAATCACTACTTGAACAATCAAAAAACATTATTACTGATGAAAACGTATTGGCTGAAATTGATAGTATTCAAAATGCATTAGTCGAGAAAGCCTTCTTTGATTTAGAAAATGAAAAGGTAAGATTCCTGATGTTTTACAAAAACGTTGGGTTGCTCTATAACCTTATTAATATCTTGTATTTAACAGAAAGGGATTGTTCATTAAATTATGATGATGTAATAGAAAATTATAAAGTCAAAACATGGAACGAGAAGGGGTATGATTAGAAATGAGAGATAGACAAAGAAGAAGGGTTCATACAAGAGAATACGATTTATGTCAGCTTGCTGATGAACTCGGTTTAACAGTAACGAAGGTAGGTCGAAATTATGTTACTCTTGCAGAACATGATTCAGTACGAATTGACTTAAGAAGTAATACTTTTAAACAGTATAGTACTGGTTTATATGGTGATCCAGTAGCATTTTTAATGGCATTTGGGGAAGAACACGATAAAAGGTTTAAGGCTGTAGATTACTGTATACGCTTCTTAGAAAAGCAACTTAATATTAAACCAGAACTCAAAAAGAAAATTGATCATGTGCCAAGAGAAAGAGAGCCGTTAGTTTTACCAGAAAAGGATGATAACAACAAGCAAGTGTTTGCATACTTAAATAGATCAAGAGGTATAGCTCCTGAAATCCTAAACTACTTCATTGATAATGGATTGGTATACCAAAGCAAGGAATATAAAAATTGTGTGTTTACAAGTTATTATGAGGATGGGAAACCAGCCTTTATTACAGAAAGATCAGCGAGTGCATCATATAAATTTATGAAAGAGCATAGTGGTAATGATTATAACCATTGTATTTATTTGAACCATAACAGTGATACAATATTTGTGACTGAATCAGTTATAGATATGATGTCAGTCATGACGTTAAATCATTTAAATGGTAAGTTTAAAAAATGGAATTATCTATCACTAAACTCTGTATCAAAAGATAATGCACTTTACGAACATTTGAAGAAAGATAAAAATATTAAAGATGTTGTTATATTGCTTGATAACGATGAAGCAGGGAAAATCGCTGGTGATAGAATCTGTGAGAACATTAAAAAGAATTTTAAAGAGGTTAAGACACTTCGTATATATCCACAAAACAAAGATTTTAATGAGGATCTACAACAAGTTATCGCAAAAAAAAACAAAGATATGAAAAAGGATCATAATCAAAACAATGATTTATGCATCTGTAAATAAGTACATAAAAAGGTTTTAATAGGGTAAACCAAGTTGTAATATATGGAAAAATATAGTATAATATTATAATGGTTAAATTCCAATTAAGATAAATGATATGTATAAAAAGGAGAGATGGAAAAATGAAAGCATTTATGAAAGTTATTAGAATTATGGTAGTAGGAATTATGAGTTTATCTTTAATTGGTTGTGCAGGACAAGACATAGAAGATAAAGTAGAATTAGCGTTACTGGATCAAGAAATTAATGTAGAGTATGGTGATGTTTATGAACCAGAATTAAGAGAATTGTTAAATCTTGAAGATCTAACAGAAGAGGAAATAACAAAAATTCTGGAAGCAATCACAGTAGAGAAAAGCATTGAATTAGAAAAAGACAGTGAATCAAATGAACTAAGCTATATGTCAATTGGAGAACATACAGTTATTTTAAGCTACAACGATCAAACATTAACACAA
Source organism: uncultured Erysipelotrichaceae bacterium (assembly GCA_947074115.1). GTDB lineage: Bacteria > Bacillota_I > Bacilli_A > Erysipelotrichales > Coprobacillaceae > CAMTOK01. The sequence continues at coordinate 2,566 of CAMTOK010000141.1, forward strand.
ACTATTAAGGTGTCTGATACAACAGCTCCTAGTGTTGAAGCGAAAGAAGTATCTATTAAAACAGATGTTAAAAGTATTAAAGCAGAAGATTACTTAACTGTCACTGATTTATCTAAAACTACAATCACTTTAGACGATAGTGCTGTAAAATATGGAACTGCAGGAACGTATGAAGCAAATGTAACAGTAACGGATGCTTCGGGAAATAAAACAGAAACAAAATTAAAGGTTGTTATTACTCAAAAGGTAACAGCATCAACATCTACTGGGTCAACATCTTCAGGAGGTACAAATAGCAATACATCTTCTGGAAGTACGAACAGTAATACATCTTCTGGAAGTACGAACAGTAATACATCTTCTGGAAGTACGAACAGCAATACTTCTTCAGGATCTAATTCTTCTGGAAGTGCAAATAACAATACTTCTTCTGGATCTAATCAAGTAGAAGATCAATTATCTAAGTTAGGGAACTCTGGTAAAATATTTGCGACTTCTGATGAAGCAATCGCATGGGCAGATGCTCAATTACCAAGTAGAAGTGGAAGTGAATGGTCTATGAAAAATGGTTGGACAGGTTATACAGCATACTCATATAAAGGTGGCTGTACAGTGGAATTTTATAAATAACATTTTAATGAGTTATAACGAGGAAGGATCAATTGTGGTTCTTCCTTTTTATATATAGTTTTTTTATGGGGCAGATAAATATATCTGTCTTTTTTTGTACACAAAGGAGGTGGTGCGTTGTTATACGAGCTACGATAAGAGATCCTTGTTCTAAATGTAATGTTTTATAAATTACAAATAGAAAGGGAAATCAATATGAGGAAAAGGAATTTAAACAGTGTATCGAGTGTTGCACGAAAAATACTACACTTATCTTTATGTTTTACAATGATTATGAGTACTATGTTGTTTCAAACAAAGGATGTCAGTGCAGCGACAAGTACGTTAGTGAAAGAAACAGTAAGTGGTTGGAAGTTTGATCCTGATGGGATTGAAACTGGAACGCCACTAAAATTATCTATCAATGGGAATCAGGTATTCTGCCTTGATCCATTTACGAACTATGGTACATCTTATACAAATGTAGGT
>CAMTOK010000142.1 GCA_947074115.1 uncultured Erysipelotrichaceae bacterium
TTTTTATATTGATGAGAATATGAAGTACAAAAAAACCAATCCAGAGAGTGAATTGGTTTATAAATATTTATCTTCAAAGAGTTCTACAGGAATAGGTTTATCAAGAAGATAACCTTGCATACTGTCGCATCCTAGAGATTTTAATAATATTGCTTGTTCTTTGGTTTCTACCCCTTCAGCGACGCATACTTTTCCTAAGTCATGGCATAAAGAGATAATGTGTTTTAACATTAATGAGTATTCTTCATTTGTATCAACGGTTTGTGTTAAACTACGATCAATTTTAACAGTATCGATACCCGTAATTGGTAACATCGCTAATGTCGAGTGATCACTTCCCATATCGTCTAATGAAACACCGAATCCTAATGCTTTTAATTCAGATACAATAACAATTAAATGTTTCTTATCTAATGTTTGCGCAGTCTCAGTGATTTCAAATTCTATCTGAGAATAATCAATATCATAACGTTCACATATAGAAACAACATCTTTAATAAATGATGGTTCAGCAAGTGTAATACGAGACATATTGACTGATATATTTAACGTCTTCTTATTATTTTGGGCCCATTTTTGAAGAAGTTGACAAACTTCTTCTAAGACAAAGAAGTCGATTTTAGAAATTGCATTATCTTGTTCATATAAAGTGATAAATTCGTAAGGGAAAATTGTATTTCCATATTTGTCTCTTTTTCTGATGAGTGCTTCTGCACCATAGACTTCACCTGTAGTTAAATTGGCTTTTGGCTGTAAATGAATAAAGAGTTGTCCATCACGGATATCTTTCATTAATGATTTTAAGATTAATGGCATTCTTTTATTACCGTCATATGATAAAGATTCATAGAATCTTTTCTTATGAACATACATAGATTTCTCTGCTCTTAAGATTGTTTCTTTAATGTCAGAGCTTTGGCTTTCCCAAATTGCGCCAAAGGCTGCGATTTCTTCACCATCTTGTGTTAAGTCTTGTTGTAAACGACGCGTTGCACCACTGAAGTGAACTTCTTCCCAATCAGTACAGATGACAACGAATTCATCTCCAGATATACGGTAAATATTTCTTTGTGGAAAATGTTTAAAGAGAATGTTAACGAATGAGAATAGGGCTTGGTCACCATAAGTATGACCATAAGTATCATTGATCATTTTTAAACCATTAAGGTCTAAATAGATGATCCCTAAGTTTTTATAGACTCTATTTAATGAATAAGAAATATAGGCATTGTATGAGTTTCTGTTTCTAACATGAGTTAAGTAATCATAATAACTTAATTCATGGAGTTTTTCATTCATTGCGTGTTCATTTAATTCGTTTGCGATAAAGTATGCAAGATTGACCAAAACTTTAGGATTATGTTCATGTGATTTTGGATTGTCTACACCAATGAATCCTATTAATTTTTCATGGACTCGTATGGGAACTGCAAGTAATGCATCAATACCTTGAGCTGATAATATTTCATACTCTTGTTGACGTGATGCATCACCTTTTATTTTAGAGACATCTTCTATATAGATGAAGTTTTGATTTTCAAATGCTTGAATCCAAACATCAACGACTTCAATAGGAACGTTTTGTAAGTTGTCTATTTCTGGAGAGACACCAGGGACACATTGTTCATATGTATTATGAGCAAGTCCAGTTGAATAATCGAATTCAAATAAGTAAGCACGGTCTCCATCAAATGATTCAACGATACAATTCATGATATATGTCATTGATTCTTCAAAGTTCTCAGATAAGATCAGTTTTTGTATATATGACATAAACAATCTTTCACTATCTAATTGTTCTTTTGTAGACGTATAATTGTCTTCTAATTCAGTTAAATCAAAGGCAATTTCTAATTTTGCTTCTCTACCTTCATATGTGATCAAGTGATCTTTCATAAGATAGTTTTCACCAAATGCATTGTGTTGACCATTGAAGTAACATGTCTTTTTACTGTCTAGTTCATGGATGTTACAAAATGGACAGACACGGTTTGTATTTTGTAAGACTTGATAACATTTATCAAAGTGAGTTTGATTAAATGGTATACCAAGAAGAGACCTTGCTTTTTTGTTGATAAAGAGAAGGTCTTTTGTTTTTATATCGCAAATAAAGATCGCAAAATCTAATTCATTAAGTATGTTTTTTGATTCCATAAAATTTCTCCATATTTCTACATATTATAACATGGAGATCACACGATATTTCTACCAACTTTTGTATATAATAAAATCCTCTAGTTTCTAGAGGATTTATATATTTAGTTTATGCCTTAACAAAACGTGATAACGCTTTTGTTAAAAGTGATCCAACAACAATACAAATAACAGCTTCAACAACACCGTTGACACCAACGAAGATGAGAACAAAGTGAAGTGGATTTGTCGCTCCAAATGCACCAACCATAGATTGAATGTATTCTGTGTTATAGAAGAAGAATACAAGTGCCGACATAAAGAAGACAGTGTTTAGTAATGGACAAATAACATTTGTGACAACATTAGCGAATGATTTTGCAGGTGTTTTAGAAATAAGCTGATACGCATATCCTCCGATGAGTCCCATTAAGAGACGTGGGATGACACATACAATAAATGTTGAAATAGCGTTTATTGATAATAGTGTTGCGCCAAAAGGGCTCATACCAAAACATTGTATAAAACTTGTGATCCCAAAGACGCATCCTAAGAATGCTCCTCCTGACGGTCCAAGTAGGATCGCTCCAATAGTGACTGGGACAACAATTAATGTGATTTCTAATCCTGGTGTTCGAATATAACCAAGTGGGGTAAAAGCCAAGATTAGAATAATTGCGGTTAACAGTGCCAATTGGGCAATCTCTTTTGTTGAGTAATGCAATTTTTTCATTTGATCTTTTCCTTTCTTTTTATAGTTTTGTAATTGTATCTAGGTCCCATGATTTCTCTATAGGCCATCAATTACGTAACCATAATACCACTCTTTCACCCATTTTCCAAATTATATATGATAAAAATAAAACATTCATACAAAAAATGACAAGAAAACCCTTCCATTTATAGATTTTGTTGATAGAACCAAGTATAATAGAATAAGGAGGGTTATTTATGAGGGGACTAATAACGCAAAAAAGTATTCTTATTTTGCCAATAATACTCGTTTGTGTTGCAATACTTGTGACGATGGGGATATCGACATATATGAATTCAATGATTGTAGAGGAGTATTCACGGGTTAACGCTACAATTACTGAACAAAGAGTAAAAGCTTTAGAAGCTAAAATTGATGGTTATATTAATGTTGTCAGTGCAGTATCTGAATCAATATCATCTCAGGGTGACGGGAGCCTAGAGTTTATTGATATGCATTTAGATATGTTAATAGATGCCCATTTTGACTTTGCATTATACATAGATCCTACTGAATTGGTCACAAATAATATAGGTGAACAATATCAATTGATCAATGAAGAACTAAAAAAGAATCTTAAATTAGAACAAATTAAAATACAAGTCTTAGATGATAACGTCAGTGGTGGTAGGAAAACAGTGATCAGTGTTCCTCTTTTTATTGATGGAGAGAGACAAGGTCTTATTTGTGCGGGATTTAGTGTTGAACGTTTCAAAAATATCCTAAGAGGTGAAAATGATGAGGTCGATAGCTTTTGTTT
>CAMTOK010000143.1 GCA_947074115.1 uncultured Erysipelotrichaceae bacterium
ATTTATTTACACAATTAGCACATCCAGATACAATTAAATTATTTAATTACTATCCTACGTATGATTTAACAGAAACGTATTTAAAATTATGTACGACTTTAAAAGAACATAATGTAAAAGCTGAGAATAATGTAGGGTGTTATTATAGATATAACCATGAAGATATGGGATTGTCTGATGAATTATTAGAGATATTTGTGAAACAAGGTGTAGAATTGATCACAACATCTGATGCACATAAGCCTGAAGATGTAGGAAGTTATATAAAGGATGCACAAGAAAAGATAGATATGCTATTACAAAAGAGATTGTAATGGCATATTTTTTTATTTTCTTGAATATTATAGATATGATTTGTCACGATTGTATCGTTTTGTATACAATTTCATAAATAATAATACTGAATTTGTATTTATTTATAAAATCTATGGACAAATTTGTATTTTTCAAATATAATGACTTCAATATTATAAAAGGAGGACGTCAAATATGACACAAAATAGAGTTTTTAACTTTTCTGCAGGACCATCAATGTTACCTGTACCAGTATTAGAAGAAGTTGCTGCTCAGATGCTAAACTACGAAGGTAGTGGAATGAGCGTAATGGAAATGAGTCATCGATCATCGTCCTATTTAGAAATCTTTGATAACACAAAAGCATTGTTAAAAAAGGTTATGAATATCCCAGATAATTATAAAATCTTATTATTACATGGAGGAGCAACACAACAGTTTTCAATGATTCCATTAAACTTAATGAAGAATGGTAAAGCTGATTATGTAGTCACTGGAGCTTTTTCTAAGAAAGCTGCTCAAGAAGCTGCTAAATTTGGAGATGTAAAAATTGCGTATAGTGGGGCTGACAATACATTCAAACACATTCCAACGCAAGAAGAATTAGAATTAAGAGATGATGCATCTTATTTACACTTATGTGCGAATAACACAATTTATGGAACTGAATGGAAATATGTTCCTGAAACAAATGGTGTGACAATTGTTGCTGATATGTCATCAAACATTTTATCTAAACCAGTTAATGTTTCTGATTTTGGTATGATTTATGCAGGTGCTCAAAAGAACATGGGTATTGCAGGTTTAGGGGTTGTTATTGTTAGAGAAGACTTATTGGAAGCCCATAAAGAAAATATCCCAGTATTAATGGAATATGACACAATGGCAGATAATGATTCAATGTATAACACACCACCAGCATTCTCAATTTATGTTTTAGGTGAAGTCTTAAAATGGATTGATGGTTTAGGTGGTTTAGAAGTGATGCAACAAAGAAATATTGAAAAAGCTGATTTAATTTATGATTATTTAGATCAATCTGATTTCTATATTGCTCATAGTGATCCTGCAAACAGATCATTAATGAATGTTACATTTACAACACCAAATAAAGATTTAGATGCTAAGTTTATTAAAGAATCAATTGCATTAGGAATGCAAAACTTAAAAGGGCACCGTTCTGTTGGGGGAATTCGTGCATCTATATATAATGCAATGCCACTAGAGGGTGTTCAAACTTTAGTGAACTTTATGAAAAAATTTGAAGAAGAAAACAAATAGGGGAAATCTATGTATACTATAAAACAATTAAATAAAATATCTGATATTGGGTTAAAGAAATTTAATGATCAATATACAGTTGTTGAAGATACAAATCAAGAAGATGGGGTATTGGTTCGTTCTGCATCAATGCATGACTATGATATGAATCCAAACCTTAAAGCAATCGCGAGAGCAGGTGCTGGAGTTAATAATATTCCTGTAGAAGACTGTAGTGAAAAAGGTATTGTTGTTTTTAATACACCAGGTGCAAATGCAAATGCTGTTAAAGAATTGGTGTTATGTGGTTTATTACTATCATCAAGACGTATTGTTGAAGGTATGGACTGGGTAAAAACATTAAAAGGTAATGAAGATGCTGCTAAATTGGTTGAAAAGGGGAAAAGCCAATTTGTAGGACCTGAATTAGATGGTAAAAAACTAGGTGTTATCGGATTAGGAGCAATTGGGGTAAATGTTGCTAATGCGGCAATCAAATTGGGTATGGAAGTGTATGGTTTTGATCCTTATATTTCAGTTAATGCTGCTTGGGGAATGAGCAAATGGGTAAAAAATGCTCAAAGCATTGATGTGATGTTAGAGGAATGTGATTATATTACTTTACATGCACCAAGTACAAAAGAAACAAAAGGGATCATTAATAAAGAGAATATCGCAAAGATGAAAGATGGGGTTAGAATTCTTAACTTTGCAAGAGGGGATTTAGTTGTTAGTGCTGATGTTGTTGAGGCTGTACAAAATAATAAAATCGCAAAATACGTTACTGATTTTGCAGAACCAGCTTTAATTGATGTCGAAAATATTCTTGTTCTTCCGCATTTAGGAGCATCAACTCCTGAATCAGAAGATAACTGTGCAAAAATGGCAGTAAAAGAAATAAGAGAGTATTTAGAAAATGGAAACATTGTTAACTCTGTTAACTATCCAAATGTCAGTGAACCAAGAACAACACAATATCGTATTTGTTTAATTCATAAGAATGTTCCAAATATGTTAGCGCAATTTGCAACATATCTAGCGAATCAAAGCATCAATATTGAAAACATGGTCAACAAGGCCAGAGGAGATTTTGCTTATACAATCATTGATACAAATGATTTGGCAGATATCAAAAGTCTTGAAGAACTTGAAGATGTTATCCGTGTAAGAGTTGTAGAATAGAGAAGATTAATCTTCTCTTTTTTTATGGCTATTTGTACAAATTCCTATTGACATTAATATGAAAAGAGAGTATTGTATAAATGTAAGTTAGCAAAGACTAACGCGCGTTTTTTATAAACAGGTTAGAGTTATCTAACTAGAGGAGGAATCACAATGCCACTATCACTTGCTTCTATTGGTTCAAAACAAGAAATTCTTAAAATAAAAGGCCAAGAAAAAATTAAAAAACATTTAATGAGTCTTGGATTTATAGAAGGTCAAGAAATTAGTATTGTTTCAGAATTAAATGGAAATGTCATTGTCAGTGTAAAAGATTCCCGTGTTGCAATTAGTAAAGAAATGGCAAACAAAATTATTGTTAGGGGGTAATTATGAAAACTTTGAGAGATGTTAAAGTTGGTGAGTCAACGACTGTTGTCAAGTTACACGGTGAAGGTGCCACTAAAAGAAGAATTATGGACATGGGCGTAACAAAAGGTGTAGAAGTATATGTAAGAAAAGTTGCACCATTAGGTGATCCAATTGAAGTTAACGTGAGAGGATACGAACTATCATTAAGAAAAGCAGATGCTGAAATGATTGAGGTTCTATAATTTTTTGAATTAAAGTTAGCAAAAACTAACTTAGGGGGAGAGTTTATGAGTAAAACAATAGCATTAGTCGGTAATCCTAACTGTGGGAAAACGACGTTATTTAATGCCTTAACTGGATCAAACCAATACGTTGGAAACTGGCCAGGGGTAACAGTAGAGAAGAAACAGGGAAAACTAAAAGCAAACAAAGAAATCATTATTACTGATTTACCTGGTATTTATTCTTTGTCGCCATATACATTAGAAGAAGTTGTTGCACGTAATTATTTAATGGAAGAACATAATGAT
>CAMTOK010000144.1 GCA_947074115.1 uncultured Erysipelotrichaceae bacterium
ACACCTCTAATTTTACCAATACCTCCGACGAAGGAAACACCACCGATAACGCAGGCAGCGATTGCGTCTAACTCATAATTCAATCCAGTTGCAGCACTGTTAGATCCAATACGAGCTGATTCAATGAAACCAGTGACACCATACATTATCCCTGCTAACATAAAGACCATAATAATTGTCTTAGTCACGTTAACACCAGATACGTTTGCTGCTTCTGGATTTGATCCAACAGCAAACATGTTCTTACCAAATTGTGTTTTGTTCCAAATAAACCACATAATACCAACAATAATCAAAGAATACCAAACAAAGTTTGGAATACCTTTCCCACCAATGGATATGGCAGTTCCAGTAATCAAGCCGGTATAGGATGCATCTAAACCTGATATTGATTGTCCATTGTTATTACCGTTCATTAAATACATAAGTAATAAACCATAAACAATTAATTGGGTTGACAATGTAACGATAAATGGATGAAGCGAGAATTTCGCTACACAGAATCCATTGACCATACCAACGATAGCACCGATACATAGTGCTAATACAAAAACAACGATAATTGGCATTGTATCTAATGCTGGGAACATTTTGTTTGCATAGCCACTTGCTTGTAATAATGATGCAGAAACACAAGCAACTAAACCAACAATACGACCAGCAGATAAGTCTGTTCCTGTTAAAATAATACACCCTGCAATCCCGAGCGCAATTGGTAAATTGGCTGCTGAAAGAGAGATAATATTAATAATTGAGGAACTTGATAAGAATCGTGGACTCATAATTTGAATCACGATAATCGCAAAGATCATAAAGATATATAATGAATTATTAATTAAGAATTCTTTCATATAATTCATTTTATCTTGTTTATTCATTTGTTTAAACTCTTCTATTTTTGAAGTCACTCCTCCAAATAGCTTCGACATAATTTCTCCCCCTTTATACATATTGAGTCGCAAGAGTCATTATTTCTTCTTGTGATGTTTCACTCGCTTTGACTTCACCAGATAAACGACCACCAGACATGACAAGAATTCTATCGCAAACGCCTAGCAATTCAGGCATTTCAGATGATACCATGATCACTGATTTTCCTTTGCTGGCAAGCTCAATAATTAATTGATATATTTCATATTTAGCTCCAACATCGATCCCTCTTGTTGGTTCATCTAATAAAAGAACTTCTGGATCTGTAAGGAGCCATCTTCCTAAAATAACCTTTTGTTGATTTCCACCTGATAATGACCTCATTTGGGTCATTTGAGATGGTGTTTTAATTCTTAATCTCCCTATTGCCCAAGCTGTATCTTGTTTCATTAATTTAGGGTTTAGATAAAAGTTATATTGTTTGTATTTCTTAAGATTAGAAATAACTGTATTTTCTCTAATTGTTAGGATACTAAATATACCCGTAGCCCGCCTTTCTTCTGTTAATAAGGCAAAGCCATTTTTTATAGAGTCTAGTGCATTTTTATTTTTTACAGGTTTCCCATCTAAGATCAGATCACCAGATTTTCTTGATGCAATACCAAAGATTGTTTCGAGCACTTCAGTTCTACCAGCACCGTCTAATCCAGAGATCCCAACAATCTCACCACGCTTGACATCGAAAGAAACATCTTGAATGTGATTGTACATACCCGTTAAACCTTTTACCTCTAATACTGTTTCTCCTATTGTATTGTCTTTTGGTGGGAAACGATTTGTAAGTTCACGCCCAACCATAAGTTTAATGATCTTATCCATTGTTAAGTCACGTGCATGTTCAGTAGCAATCCACTGACCATCACGCATAATTGTTACCTCATCAGATATTTGTAAGATTTCTTCCATCTTATGAGATATATAGATAATGCCACAACCTCTTTCTTTAAGCATGTTTATAATTTTAAATAAATGTTCAACTTCTTTTTCATTTAAAGAGGATGTTGGTTCATCCAAAACGATGACTTTTGAATGATAAGATACAGCCTTCGCAATTTCTACCATTTGTCTTTGAGACACAGGCATAGTACTCATGATACGCTTTGGATCTATATCCATTTCTAAATCATCAAATACTGCTTTTGTATCTCTATACATCTGTCCTTCTAATGTCATTAATTTAAATTTTGTTGGATATCTTCCTAACCATATATTATCCATGACGTTTCTTTTTAACGCTTGATTTAACTCTTGATGTACCATCGCAACACCATTTTCTAGCGCTTCTTTTGAACTATGAAACTCACTTAGCTTTCCTTCTAAATAAATTTCTCCCTCGTCTTTAGAATAGATTCCAAACAAACATTTCATTAATGTTGATTTACCAGCACCATTTTCACCCATTAAAGCATGGACTGTTCCCTTCTTTAGCGTTAAAGAGACATTATCTAAGGCCTTTACACCAGGAAATTCTTTACTGATATTCTTCATTTCTAATAAAACGTCGTTCACTTTATCCCTCCTCTTTATAAAATAGAAGGTGTGCCTTGATTGACAATGGCACACCTATCTAGAATGTTATTCTCCTAAATATGTTGCATAAGCAATACGGATTTTAGCCACATCGCTATCAACATTGTAGCTGTCAGTTCCAGCCATGACATCACTACCATCTACTGCGTTTTTAGCAAGTAATAATAATCCTTTTGCCATACCTTCAGCATCTTGTTTGATTGTTCCTGACATTTTTCCTGCACCGATTAAATCTTTTGCAGCGTCAGTAGCGTCAACACCGAATACTGGGATCAATTTGTCATCACCTGTATTGTATCCAATAGCGTTTAATGCAGTGATTGCACCTTCAGCCATACCGTCATTATTACAGATAACCAATTCGATCATATTGTTATTTGCTTCATTGTAAGCAGTTAAAGCAGTTGTCATATATTCATTTGCAGCAGCAGCTGACCATTGACCATTTTTGTCTACTAAATATTTATCTTTGTTAGCAGCATCGTAGAATTCTAATGCAGATTTTCCAGCAGCAGTTAAAGCTTTATCAGCATCTTCTACAGAATATTGAGTACGATAGATTGCTTCATTATTTCCTTCTTCACCTTTAAACATGATATAAGAAATTTTTCCATCTCCGTTTAAATCATATTTATCGAAGTCAGCTAATAAGAATTCACCAATCATGACACCTTGCATATGTCCAGCTTCAGCAGCGTCTGTCCCAACAAATGCACATTTGTCATAGCTATTTACCACAGCGTCAGATACTTCTCTATTGAAGAAGATGACAGGGATATCTTCAGCTTTAGCCATATCAACGATTCCTTGAGCAGCATCATCAGAACCAGTGTTTACGATGTTAACTAATAATGCTTTTGCACCTTTAGTGATCGCAGTTTGAATTTGTTCAGTTTGTGTTGTTTGGTTACCATTTCCATCATAATCTTGGAAGTTGATACCAGCATCAGTTAACTCTTTATCAAGAGCAGTACGAACACTTGAAATATAAGTGTCACTGTATTGATAATAGAATACGTGTACATCTGCTTCGTTTGATGATTCCCCACCACAAGCAGCGAGTGCCAAACTCATACAAACAAGCATAGAAAGGCTAATAAATAACTTCATTACTTTTTTCATAAATTTCCTCCTTTATATTGGTTTATGTACTT
>CAMTOK010000145.1 GCA_947074115.1 uncultured Erysipelotrichaceae bacterium
GCGATCACAGGTATTTTTGATCAAAGTTTACAACTCATATGTAATGATTCTTTATTTCTTTATACAGAAACAAAGATATCCCCTAGTGATTTTATGACTTATAGTTATTCATTAACCTATATACTTGATATTTTAATTATGGGTGTTTATTTAAAGACAAAGAAAAAAGGCAAATGACTTAAACATTTGCCTTTTGTTTCATTATATTTATTTTAGTTCAAAGAAAGTAAGAGAGAAATTGGAGTATTTGTTGACTAAAATAAATATTTATATGTTTATTATGATAAATCTTCTCCATTTGTATTGATGACTTTTTTATACCAATAGAATGAATCTTTCTTTTGTCTATGGAAATCTCCATTTCCATAGTCATCCATGTCTACATAAATCATTCCGTAACGTTTTGACATTTGTCCTGTTGAGAAAGCAACCAAATCAAGTGTTCCCCATGTTGTATAACCAAATAATTGAACACCTTCTTCTACTGCTTCTTTCATCGCTTGGATATGATCACGATGATAATCGATACGATAAGTATCATGTATTTTACCATCGGTATCAATCTTATCATAAGCACCTAGACCGTTTTCTACGTCAAAGATTGGTTTGTTATAACGATCATTTAAGACATGTAAGAAATACTTAAATCCTGTTGGATCCATTGCCCAACCCCAATCAGAGTATTTCAAATAAGGATTACGAATACCACCAGTTAAATTACCCGCAACACGGTCATCTGAATCATGAGTTGTTGCAACATTTGACATATAGTAAGAGAATCCAATAAAGTCAGCTTTTCCTTCCATCATGTCAATTTTATCTTGTTCTGTAATTGTAAGTGTGACACCTTTTTCTTTCCAAATTCTTTCAGCAAAACTTGGATATGCACCTTTCATTTGAGCATCGCCACAGTACGCAAATTTGTCTTGGAATGTTTTATAGGCAAGCAATACATCTTCTGGATCTGATGTAAGTGGGTACGTACACATACCTGCAATCATACATCCAACTTTTATATTTTCATCAATCTCATGTGCAGCTTTTACACTTCTGGCTGCCGCAACAATTTGATTGTGTAAACATTCATATATTGTTTGATCATCAACTGGGTTTTCACTCGCAGCCGCAAAGAATGGTAAAACATTGATTTCATTAAATGTCATCCATTTGTTAACATAGTCTTTATATTCACTAAAGCAAACTTTTGCGAAAGCAACAAACTCATCAATCATCGCTCTGTTTTCCCATCCACCGTATGTTTCTTCAAAGTAAACAGGTTCATCATATTTATAAAGTGTAATGACTGGATCCATTCCTAATTGAACTGCTTCTTTAAAAACATCTCTATAGAATTCAACACCTTCTTGATTGACACCACCTTCAATTCCATAAGGGAAGATTCTCGCCCAAGAGACTGTTGTATTGAATGTACTAAATCCCATTTCTGCAAATAAAGCCAAATCTTCTTTATAATGATGATAGAAATCTGAAGCTTCATGATTGATATAATGAACATCATCAAATAATTCATAAGATGCCCCTTTAGGTAAACGATCGAATTGAACCATTTCCCCTCTTGTTCCATCAGCGTTACGATAATGTATTTTTCTTAAATCTGTATCTGGTGAAGGACTTCCATAATCTATTTGGACGGGACTTTTTCCACCTTTATCCCATCCCCCTTCAACTTGGGCAGCACTGATTGATCCACCCCATAAAAAATCACTTGGAAAACTCATCTATTTATACCTTCTTTCTTCTTATACCAAAAACAGGGCATTTCACTTATATTAACTGGGAGGAAAATATAAACATTTGCATAATGTTAAGATATGCCCTATTTAAGACGCATTTTAGTCTAAATCTTCTCCATTGCTTGCAATGACTTTTTTATACCAATAGAACGAATCTTTCTTTAATCGTTTTAAAGATCCTTCTCCTTTATCATTCATATCGACATAGATAAATCCATATCTTTTATCGTTTTGTCCAGTGGATGCACTGACTAAATCTATACATCCCCATGTTGTATAACCAAAGAGATCAACTCCCTCTTCAACTGCTTCTTTCATCGCTTGGATATGATCTCTTAAGTAATCAATTCTATAACTATCATGTATTTGATCCTCGCTTGTCACCTGATCGTATGCACCTAATCCGTTTTCTACATCAAACAGTGGTTTATTATAACGATCATTTAATACATGTAAGAAATATTTAAATCCTGTTGGATCCATTGCCCAACCCCAATCAGAATATTTAAGATAAGGATTTTTTGTCCCCATCATCATATTTCCATTTCCTTTTTCTCCTTCATCGTGCGTTGTCATACAACTTGACATATAGTAAGAGAATCCTAAGAAATCAGCTTTCCCTTCTAACATATCTATTTGATCCTGTTGACTTATATCAAGGGTAATATGATCTTCTTCCCACATTCTTTTTGAGAATGTCGGATATTCACCTCTCATCATCGCATCGCCACAATAGGCAAAATTATCTTGGAAAGTTTTATAAGACAACATCACATCTTTAGGATCAGACGTAAGTGGGTAAACACAATAGCCTGCAACCATACATCCAACTTGGATATTTCTATCCATCTCATGAGCAATTTTTACGCAACGTGCAGCTGCTACAATTTGATAATGAATCTCTGTATATTTTTCCTGAACTTGAGTTGTATGAGATATATTATGAAATGAGCGACACATAAGACCAATATTGATTTCATTAAATGTCATCCATTTGTTGACATACTCTTTATATTCTTCAAAACATAATGATGCAAAGGCAACGAATTCATCAATCATTTGGCGACTTTGCCATGCGCCAAACTTTTGTTCAAAGTAAACAGGCTCATCATACTTATATAAAGTAATGACTGGATCAATATTATACTTTTGACATTCCTTAAAGACATTGTGATAGAACTCAACACCTTCTTGATTGACACCACCTTCAACGCCATACGGATAGATCCGTGCCCATGAAATTGATGTATTAAAAGTTGTAAATCCCATTTCTGCAAACATCGCTATATCGTCTTTATAGTGATGATAGAAATCACTCGCAACGTGATTTGTATAATGTATATCATCAAACAATTCATAAGTTGCTCCTTTAGGGATATGTGAGAATACTGGTACCGTTCCACGACTTCCATCTGCGTTTCTATAATGAATCATTCTTAATTTATTCGCTGGTGAACTTGCCGCATAATCGATTTGTACAGGACTCCTACCACCTTCATTCCATCCGCCTTCGACTTGGGCAGCGCTAATTGATCCACCCCATAAAAAATCATTAGGAAATCCCATCGTTCTCCCCCTTTCTATATAAATGCAATTCTTCAAAGGTATAAATTCTCCCTGTGATCTTATACCTTTGAATCAAAGCCTTATTGTTTTTGTTTGTCTTCAATATCTTTTAACATATCAATACGAACTTGATGTCTACCGCCTTCGTATTCACCTGTTAACCACATATCAACAATCAGTTTAGCGAGTTCAATACCAACAACACGAGCACCGAAAGCCAACATATTTGTATTGTTATGTTCTCTTGATAATCTCGCTGAATATGGTTCACTAC
>CAMTOK010000146.1 GCA_947074115.1 uncultured Erysipelotrichaceae bacterium
CATTGTCTGCATTTAAAATATGAGTTTTAACTTCTTGACCATCTGCATATAAATGAACTTTGACTTGCGTTAACAACTCTCCAACCCAGTCTTTTATAACTGTAATTTCTCGACTTGTATCCACTGTATTCATGATGACAAAGCCTTCATCCATATCACCGGTTATTTCGGTTATATACCCTACGATCTCTGTTTCTGAAACAGTGTAAATAATCACTTCTCCTTTTGAATAGACGTGTAAATCAGTAAATGTGAATGTCCAGTTATTATCTTTGTTTAGGATATTCCTTTTGATTAATAATCCATCTGCATACAAATGAACTTCAACTCGTTCTAATGCTTCGCCTACCCACTCCTTTGTGACAGTGACCTCTCGCCCTGTATCTACTGTATTGGTAATCACAAAGCCTGTCTCCATATCGCCTGATATTTCAGTTATATACCCCACGACTTCTGTCTCAGATACTGTATAAGTGATCACTTCTCCAAGTGAATAGACAGGCAAATCAGTAAATTTTACTACCCAATTATTCTCTTCATTCAAGATATGAGTTTTGATTTCTTTTTCATCCGCATACAAATGAACTTCAACTTGAGTTAATGGATTTCCACTCCATGCCTTTGAAATCATGATATCTCTTCTTGTGTCGATTATGTTGGTAATGACAAAGCCCGTATCCATATCACCTGTTATTTCTGTTATATAACCTGGAATGGCTATTTGATCTACAGTATACTTAATTAAGATACCATCTATATGTGTTTGTAAATGATCAAAGACGGTATGCCAATCATCACCATTAACAACATGTTCATCTTTTTTTACAGTATCCGCATATAAATAAACAGTAACTTCATCCAGAGGTTCTCCTATCCAAACAATGAAAACAGATATTTCTTTTGTCGTATCAACAGAATTTTTTATTGTATATCCTGTTTCCATATCACCTGTTATTTCCATGATATAACCCGCGATAATTATTTCTTTAACAGTATACTCAATCTTTTTATTATTTATATAGACTTGGAGGTTTTCAAAAGTTGTTTCCCAGTTGTTATCATCGTTTAGAATCTCACTTCTTTTTCTTATTTCATCTGCAAGTAGGTTTACTGTTATACTTTCGGCTTTCTTACCTTCCCATATTTTTTTAACATAAAGCGACTCGCTTGTATCTGCAATATTTGTAACGATAAATCCTGCATCCATATCTCCAGTAATTTCTGTTGTATATCCTAATAATGGATCGACTGCTATTGTATAAACAATACGTTCCTCATGCTCATCGTATCTTGGTAAATCCTCAAATACATAATGATTATCCGGTGGATTTGTGATTATTTCTGTCTTGATAAGTTCGCCATTAGCGTAGAGATGGCAAACAATCGTATCACAAGGTTCTCCGACCCAAACCTCATAAACATCAATATTTATTGTAATATCAACAATATTCTTTACTAAGAATGAATTATCAATTCTAGAAACAGTGGCTGTTAAGCGTTCCGTTGGATCTTCAGTAAGTGTATAGGCAATGTCTTGATTTTCCATATCCCTTACCCTTAGATTTTTATATTCTATCTTCCAATCATCATCTCTTCGTAACGATAATAATTTTGTTTGTGACAATCCGTGCATTTGAACAAAAACTGAATCAAAATCAGAATAATCCCCAACCCATATTTTTTCAACATTGAGACTCTTTAACGGGTCAACCACAGCAACATCAACAGCCATATCAACAAGAGTTGGTCTTAATTCAAAGACTATACTTTGTCCATCGAGATCAACATCTGATTCAACGATTTGATCATCTATAATATATTTTTCATTTGAAATCGCAATCGTTGGAAAAACATCAGTATAGTCATATACTGAATTACGGATGACTTGACCAACTGGTAACTCACCTATTTTAACTTGAAATTCTCCTCTTTTAATAATTTCAAAATTGTAGTAACCATTCTCATCTGTTGTTTTGGTTTCAAATATTTCATCACCTTTGTATAAAGTGACTTCAATATTGTTATAAGGTGTTTCATCTTTATTATAAACACCATTATAGTTAATATCTCTATAAATCGTTCCATGAACTGTGTATAGGGTTATAGGTGTTTTAACCGCAATTACTTCTATATAATTTGATGGTTCAAAGATTGTTGAGACTTCGCTACTTGATGCGTATGCAAAACTATTCGATGCATAATTATCAGTTTTAAGAGATGTGTCATCAGGTACTTTAGCTTTAACAACGAACATACGTGATCCATCAACTTCAATAGAATAACCTTCAATAAGGTTAATTTGAAACATAGTGACTTTTGTATAATCGTCATCAGGGACTTGACTCGTAAATGTCTTATTTAAGTTCGATGAAAAATCGCCATTTGAAACTGGATCTATCGAATATAAAACTTGGTATCCATGAACGACAGGGTCCTCTAATACACCGTCATTGTTGAAGAGTATTGGTCCTTGTATACGAATAGGAAACATCGTTCCTCGCTCAACATATTCACCTGTTGTTTTTGGAAGAATTGAAAGATCCCCTACAAATGGAAGAATATCAAATAAAGTCAGTTTATATATAATTGAAGTAACTTGTAAATTGTTTATTTCAAGTCCATAATAAAATTCATCACCAATGTCTAAATACCCTGATGTTGTCGGTTGTAACGATTCTAAAGTCGCTCCTGCATATTTTATACCAATAACTTCACGAGGTGGTGTGTAAGTTAAATCGACTTTTTTCATTGGGAGATAATCAGTGACACTACCATTATTATTTAAATCATAAATATCTAATTGTTCCGGATCCGGTTCCATGTTCAACTTGGTGTTATTGGCATACGCAACCCAAACATCAACAGCGCTTACCCCTTTAGGGGTATTTGATGTCGCTTGTAATGTATACTATAAGGTAACATTTGTAAATACTTTTCGTTCTAATGAAGAAAAATTGTAAACAATTGCACATCTTCCAGAGCCTTTATAATCATATTTAATTGACAAATCAATAAAAAAACCAGCACGCCTACCGCTTTTATCTATATATGAGAAATATGACATATGGTCATTATCATTAACAAATGACCATCCATTTGGTATAAAAGCTATCAGTTCACCATTTATAAGATCGTAAAAGCCATTTTCATCCTCCAATTCTGTTCCAAACATAGTTACAGTGTGTTCAATCTCTGTATATTCATTTATAAACAGCGTGGTCTTACTTCCATACCCATAGATTTGTGCATACGCTCCAGCTGTAATTCTAAAATAATCATCATTTATATATATTCCTTTAAGTTCGCTTGTTGGTGTCTCTGAGTAATAAGAATGTACATAGTTTCTAAGAACTGTATTGACTAATTCTCCAGTTTTTCCTAAGAACCATGTTTTATTTTCATCAGTAGCGACAGCATAATCACGTTCAAACACTTTTGTTTTTACTGTAAAATAAATTCTATTATTTTCCTCTAATTCTATTGGGGTCGGAAATTCTAAATAAAGATTTCTATAAACTGTTGATGGATCTAAGTGATTCTCTTCAGGAATAATATATTCAGTATCAATTGGTATATTTTCAGCTATAA
>CAMTOK010000147.1 GCA_947074115.1 uncultured Erysipelotrichaceae bacterium
GTAAAACATCAAAAGCCACTATTATAGCACTTATCATTGGGTTATTTGGTACTGTATTTATGGCTTTATCCGTTTTTTCTATTACTGCAGAAAATCCAAGTGTACCTTGGTGTATTGTCTGGGCAATACCTGGATTTGTAGGATGGTTATTACCTTACTTTGTCTATAGAGATGTTGTTATAAAAACAACAAAAACATTAAATCCAATAATAGAAGATAAGTATGAAGAAGTTTATACATTATGTGAAAAGGCATCGCATTTACTTATGAAATAATCAGGAAACACAACTCCCAAGAGTTGTGTTTTTTCTATTGTTGAAACCTTAAATAATCGCTTGATTCTCTTTAACAATATATAAACAATATTGAATTAAAAAAGAAATAATACCTGTTTATAGTAAGGGTATCAAAAGAAGAAAGAAGGTAGATTATGTTAGCAATAGAAATTGATAATTTAACAAAGCGTTTCAATGATAAAACAGCTGTGAACAGTTTATCAATGCATGTAGAAGAGGGTGCTATATATGGATTTATAGGTGACAATGGATCGGGTAAATCCACAACCCAAAAAATGATATGTGGTCTTTTAAATCAAACAGAGGGGACAATTAAGTTATTTGGTAAGAGTCACCAGGATATAACAATGAGAAGAAAGATTGGGTTATTAATTGAATCACCGGCATTGTTTCCTTATGTATCAGCATATGAAAATATGAAGTTACAGGCTCTTAATTTAGGGATTAAAAATCCTAAGAAGCGTATAGAGTCTTGTTTATATAAAGTTGGTTTAAAAGATGTAGGGAAAAAGAAAGTTAAGAACTTTTCATTAGGGATGAAGCAAAGATTAGCTATTGCGATTTCATTGTTAGGGAATCCATCTCTATTAATATTGGATGAACCGATTAATGGATTAGATCCTAATGGAATTATAGAGATAAGAAATACGCTCTTAGAATTAAATACAAAATACAATATCACTATTCTTATTAGTTCTCATATCTTAGGTGAATTAAGTAAAATAGCAACACACTATGGGATTATTAAAGACGGTCAAATTGTAGAAGAAATCAGTGCTCAAGAATTATCTAAAAGATGTGAAGATTATATGATTATTAAATCAAGTGAAATAGATCAAGTAAAAGAAGTATTAGATCAAAAATTAACTGCAGATGAAATCGTAAAATCAGATGTAAATGAAATTAAGGTTTATGGAACAATGGATGGTAAAAGAGTCAATACCCTTCTAGTTGAGAAAGGTTATATTATAGAAGAATTATCATTTCAACGTATGGATCTAGAAGGGTATTTTTTAAAGAAAATGGGAGGACTAGCGTATGAGTAAAAATACTGTCATGAAGCATACATTAGATTTAATAAAGATGGACTTAAGAAGGACATTAAGAACTCAACCGTTCTATTGGTTATTATTAGGTGTTGTCACAATGGTGATGGTTGTCTATATGGCTGGTGTGAGTGAAACATCAACATTGGTTAACTTACTTGGATCAATTACGCACGGTGAATATGATCCTATGGCATCAATGATGGGAATTTCAATAGTTCCTTTATTTTCAATGATTTATTTAGTTTTAAATATAGGTGGAGAGTTTGCAACTGGTTTTGTAAAAAATATTTTCACTTTTCATGCGAATAAATGGGAATATATATTATCAAAAATCTTTATTGGAACATTTGTTTCAACAGTTTATATGCTTGTCTATTTAATGGGGTTCTTTATTGTTGGAAATGTTATGGGTATACCATTTGGAGATATAGGGGTAGTCAGTGTTGTATTATTTGTTGTACAAAAAATGATGTTAACAATCCCTCTATCAGCAATCGTCTTTTATATTACAGTATATACACGTAATCGTGCTTGGGGAATAGTAGCGGCTTGTATAATTTCGATGGGAGCAATCACAATGTGTATGACAATGATTGGATCCACATTACAAATTCCTCTTCTTGAGGTCATTGCGACATGGTTTGTATCAGGGTGTACAAATCAATTAATCTTAACACAGAGTTTAGGACAATTTATTAAAGTGATCAGTGTCATTATCATCTGGGCTGGTGTTTGTGGTTGTATGGCAAAGTTGACACTGACAAACAAAGATATCCTTTAACAGACATGTAGATAATGAAAGGAGAATAAGTTATATGAATAAAATCGCTATTGTAGCAGAAACAGGATCGGATATAACACAAGCAATGGCAGAAAAATTAGGGATCTATTTGGTACCGATGTATGTCACATTAGGGCAACAAACAAAGAGAGATGGAACGTTTCCAGTAGAAGAGGTCTGTCAGTTTTATGAAAATGAAGGGGATTTGCCTAAAACAAGTGGTGCATCTCCAGCAGACTTTGAAAAGATATTTGATGAGATTCATCAAAAGTATCCACATAAACACATACTTCATCTTGCCTACTCAGCACAAACAACATGTTCTTATCAAAGTGCTATTATTGCTGGGATGGATAGAGATTATGTCACGAGTATAGATACAAAACAGGTTTCTGTAGGGCAATTTGCCATTGTGACAACGCTCGCTAAGTATATAAACAAACATCCTAAAACAGATCATTTAGAAGCTATAAGAATAGTAGAAGAGTTATGTATGAATACGAAAATGTGCTTTCTTCCAGATAACTTAGAATACTTAAGAGCGGGTGGACGTGTTGGTAATGTCGCTTTTATGGGAAGTCGTATATTAAGTTTGCATCCAAGTATAGAAATTATTGATGGTCAGTTATTAGCAAAGAAAAAATATAGAGGAAGAATGACTAAAGTCGCTATTGAGATGTTATTGGATTTTAGTAAGAAACATAATTTTGATAGACAAAATTTATGGTTAATTTGGTCAATAGGATTAGAAAATCAGGTCAAAGAACATGTTGAAAAAACAGCAAAGGAATTAGGGTATAAAAAGATTTATTGGGTACAAACAGGATGTGTCATAACAACACATGGTGGTCCTAAATGCTTTGGTGTTGTTGGAATGAAAGAGATAACATGTATTAATAAAACTTAAATCATTTAAAAACAACATATAAATAAAAATAAACTAATATACAAGAGAGGTGAAAAGTCATGCTAAACAATTATACCTCTTATTAAATAGAGAATAAGAAAGGCGGTGTTAATAGTGATGAGGATTGCGATTGTTGCAGTTATAGTAGGAATTGTTGGAGCTATTTTATTTGTTGTGAACAAGGTCAAAAATTAAATGGTTCATAATAAAATGGAAAGGAGGTGAAAAAATGACACCTAAAGTTATTATTGTCGCTGTTATAGTTGTTGTTATTATTGGAATTGCATTATTTATAAAAAATAAAAAATAATCTATACATAGGTAAGATTCATAAAATATCCTAACAAGTACAAAAAATAAATATATAAAAGAAGTATCGAGTGAGATACTTCTTTTGTATATTAATAATTAATTAAAAACTTTCTATTTTAGACACATTTCACATGTAATTTATTCATATATATGTTAATATATAAAACAACTTATATAGGCTCATAATAAGGTTGAGCGTTTCTACCAACTACCGTAAATTGT
>CAMTOK010000148.1 GCA_947074115.1 uncultured Erysipelotrichaceae bacterium
GAAAATAGTTCATGATTCTTTTTTTATGTATAATGAAATTGTTTTAGAAAAAAATAATAGAGGGATGATTTATAAAAAAATTAGCACTTATGTGTTGACACTGCCAAGAAACTGAGTATAATAGAATTAGCACAAAGGATTATTGAGTGCTAAAAGAGGAGGAAGAGAGATGTTATCAGCAAGACAATTACTCATTTTCAAATGTATAGTTGAAGAATTCATTGAATCTGCTGAACCAGTTGGCTCAAAGATGTTGATGACGAAATATCAACTTCCTTATTCAAGTGCAACAATAAGAAATGAAATGTCATTCCTAGAAGAGTATGGTTATATTGAAAAAACACATACTTCTTCAGGTAGAATACCTTCATCACAAGGGTACAGGTTTTATGTAAATAGACTTGTGGAAACAAAAGTTGATGAAGAAGTTAAAAATCAAGTGTCATTAATTCTCGGTGAAAGACATCGTTCTCTTAATGAAATTATTCAAGAAACATGTCAAATGTTAAGTGAATTAACACATTTAACAACTGTTGCATTAGGACCAAATTCAGATTATGAACGTTTACAAAACATAAGTCTTGTTCCATTGGGAGATAACAGCATTACAGCTATTATCGTTACTGATCAAGGGCATGTTGAAAATAAAATTTTCAACATAGCTGATACAACAAGTTTACAAGATTTAAGAGATTGTGTTCATGTTATGAATGAGTTGTTATGCGGAACTGCAATTAATCAAGTTGTTTACCGATTAGAAAGAGACATACGTCCTATTCTAACTGCTAGAGTAAAAGAACATGAAGCATTGTTTAATGCTTTCTTAGAAGCATTTATGAAGTTCGCTAACAGCAATGTGTATTTATCTGGAAAAGAAAATATGTTGTATCAGCCAGAATTTAACGATGTTGAAAAGTTGAGACAATTGGTCGCAACATTTGAAAATAATCAATCATGGCAACGACTACAACCTATTGCTTTAGAAGAAGGAATCAGTGTTAAGATTGGATCGGAATCTCCAATCGATACATTAAATGATGTCTCTGTTATATCAGCATCATTTAAAACTGGTGATGAGTCAAAAGGTTCGATTTCAGTTATAGGACCAACTCGAATGCCTTATGAAAAGGTTGTATCACTTGTTGAATATATTTCTAAGAGTTTAGAAGATGTTCTAACAAATCATGAAGATGAGAGGTGAATGTATGGAAGAAAATAAAGAAGAAGTATTAAATGAAGAAGTGCAAGATGTAGAAACTGAAGTTGTTGATGGTAAGAGTTTAGAAGAAGAACTAGCGACTTTACAAGGTGAAGTTGATAAGTGGAAAACTGATTACTATAAAGTTTTTGCAGATATGGAAAATTTAAAAAGACGTTTACAAAAAGAGCATCAAGATTCATTAAAATTTATGATGCAAAAATTTATTGAAGAATTACTTCCAGTGGTTGATAATTTTGAAAGATCTATACAGGCAGAAACATCTGTAGAGAACGTTGAAACATTCTTAAAAGGTTATCAAATGATCTTTGATCAATTCATGTCAATCTTATCTAAGAATGGAGTCGAAGTGATTCCAGCTCAAGGTGAAGAATTCGATCCAAATGTTCATCAAGCTGTTATGATGGCAAATGATGAAAACTTTGGTAAAAATATAGTTGTAGAAGAATTACAAAAAGGTTATAAACTCAAGGATCGCGTTATTCGCGCATCACTTGTTAAAGTAAATGAATAAATCAGGAGGATAAAGAATATGGGTAACAAAATTATTGGTATTGACTTAGGAACAACAAATTCATGTGTCAGCGTGATGGAAAATGGTGAAGCAAAAGTTATTGCGAATCCAGAAGGTTTAAGAACAACTCCATCTGTTGTCTCATTTAAAAATGAAGAAATTATCGTTGGTGAAGCTGCTAAAAGACAAGCAGTAACAAACAAAGATACAATCATGTCAGTAAAAAGACATATGGGAACATCTCATAAAGAAAGCGTTAATGGAAAAGATTATTCACCACAAGAAATCTCTGCGATGATTTTACAAAACTTAAAAGCAACTGCAGAAAATTATTTAGGTGAAACAGTTGATAGAGCAGTTATTACTGTTCCAGCATATTTCAATGATGCTCAACGTCAAGCAACTAAAGATGCAGGTAAAATTGCAGGTTTAGAAGTAGAACGTATTATTAATGAACCAACTGCAGCAGCATTAGCATTTGGTGTTGATAAATTAGATATTGAACAAAAAGTATTAGTTTATGACTTAGGAGGAGGAACTTTCGACGTTTCTATCTTAGACTTAGCTGATGGTACATTTGAAGTATTAGCGACTTCAGGAGATAACAAATTAGGTGGAGATGACTTCGACCAAAAAGTTATGGATTGGATCGTTGCTGAATTCAAAAAAGAACAAGGTGTTGACTTAGCAGCTGATAAAATGGCTATGCAACGTGTTAAAGAAGCAGCTGAAAAAGCGAAAAAAGACTTATCAGGTGTTATGCAAACACAAATTTCATTACCATTCATTTCTGCAGGTGCAGCAGGACCATTACACTTAGAATTAACATTAACAAGAGCTAAATTTGATGAATTAACTCGTGACTTAGTCTTACGTACTGAAGGTCCAGTTAAACAAGCATTAAGTGATGCTGGAATGTCTCCAAGTGAAATTGATCAAGTATTATTAGTTGGTGGTTCAACTCGTATTATCGCTGTTCAAGAATCAGTTAAAAAATTATTAGGTAAAGAACCAAATAAATCAGTTAACCCTGATGAAGTTGTTTCTATGGGAGCAGCTATTCAAGGTGGAGTTATCGCTGGTGATGTTAAAGATATCTTATTATTAGATGTTACACCATTATCATTAGGTATCGAAACTATGGGTGGAGTTATGACTGTATTAATCGAAAGAAATACAACAATTCCAACAACAAAATCACAAATCTTCTCTACAGCAGCAGATAATCAACCTGCAGTAGATATCAATGTATTACAAGGTGAACGTTCAATGGCTAAAGATAATAAACAATTAGGTTTATTCAAATTAGATGGTATTGAAGCAGCTCCTAGAGGTGTTCCTCAAATCGAAGTTACATTTAACATTGACGTTAACGGTATTGTTAATGTTAAAGCAAAAGATATGAAATCTCAAAAAGAACAATCAATCACTATCCAAAACTCAACTGGTTTAAGTGATGATGAAATCGATAGAATGGTTAAAGAAGCAGAAGCTAATAAAGCTGAAGATGAGAAAAAACGTAAAGATATCGAAACAAAAAATAAAGCAGAACAAATGATCAATGAAATTGATAAAGCTATGGCTGAACAAGGTGATAAAATTGATGATGCTCAAAAACAACAAGCAACTGCTTTAAGAGATGAACTTAAAAAAGCATTAGATGATAATGATATGGATACATTAGAAAGCAAAATGTCAGAATTAGAACAAATTGCACAACAAATGGCTTCATACCAATATCAACAACAAGAAGGAGCAAATCCTACTGATGCTGGTGCACC
>CAMTOK010000149.1 GCA_947074115.1 uncultured Erysipelotrichaceae bacterium
TGCAGAAGCAAGAAGTTGATGATGCATACCTTGATATTGTCTTTGTTTGATATCATCACCTTCTTTAAATAATAAACCTAAAGTCATTAATGGATTTTGAAGAGCGACATTTATTTCACAAAATGTTAACCATTTTGTAATTTTACCTTTGTATCTTGTCATGATTGTTTCTGCCATTCTTAAATAGAAATCAATCATTTTTCTATTTTCCCATCCACCATATTCTTTAGACAGATGATATGGGATATTGAAGTGATTGATCGTTATTAATGGTTCAATACCATGATGAATCAGTTCATCAATGACTGAGTCATAGAACGCTAATCCTTTTTCATTTGGTTTCTCTTCATCTCCCATTGGAAATAAACGCGTCCAATTGATTGATAATCGTAAACATGTAAATCCCATTTCTGCAAATAAAGCAATATCTTCTTTATAATGATGATAAAAATCAATAGCTGTATGATTTGGTGCATAGGATATCTTTTCATCAATGTAATCTAATGGCGATGTGTAACATGCTCGTCTTTCTTTTAATCCACCAGGAATAACATCTAACAAATCCAATCCTTTTCCGTCTACATTATAAGCACCTTCACATTGGTTGGCAGCTAAGCTACCACCCCATAAAAATGATTCAGATAGTTTACTCATGGCCCATAATCTCCTTTGTATAGTCTATAATATTTGTATAATGAATTTCATATTTTTTCATTAATGCTTCTGGTGTTCCACTTTCACCAAAAGTATCTTTAATCCCAATAGGATAAATGATTTTAGGAATTTTTAATGCTTCAACAACGGCACTAAACAATCCACCAATAACATTATGTTCTTCTAATGTCATGACATAATCATATGATTTTGCGATACTATTGATTTTATCCTGATCGATTGGTTTGATTGTATGAACATTATAAAGTGATGGATAAATCCCTTCTTGATTTAATTGTTCTATGGCAATAAGTGCCTCTGAAACCATAATACCACTTGCAATAAAGGCTATTGATTTTCCTTGTATAATCGTTGAAATTTTGCCGAGTTCAAATTTATAATTCTCATCATATATTGAATCAACACCTAATCGACTCATTCGTACATAACAAGGATGATTATAATTTACTAAATAATTAAGCATTTCTCTTGTTTCGACTGCATCACATGGTTGAAGAACAGTCATACCTGGTAAAGCTCGCATAAGTGCTAAGTCTTCATTACATTGGTGTGTTGCTCCATCTTCACCTACAGTAATCCCTGCGTGTGTTGCGCATAGTTTCACATTTAAATGAGGGTACGCAATTGAGTTTCTAATTTGCTCAAACGCTCTCCCTGCCAAAAACATCGCAAATGAGCTTGCAAATGGTTTCATATGAGAGGCTGCCATACCTGCAGCCATACCGACCATATTGCTTTCTGCAATACCTGCATTGATGAAACGATCTGGTCTTGCCTCTTTTGCATAACATGTTTTTGTTGCTGGTGAAAGATCTGCATCTAAAACAACAACATCATCATTCTCTTTTACAATACGTGCAAGTGCTAATCCATAGGCTTCTCTTGTTGCCATATTACTCATAATTGCACCCTCCTTGTAATTCCTTCAGTGCTTTTTCTAACTCTTCATCAGATGGCGCTTTTCCGTGCCATCCCGCTTTGTTTTCCATAAAAGATACACCTTTTCCTTTAACTGTATGAGCTATAATCATTGTCGGTTTTTCACTTGTTTTCGCTAATTGAACAGCATCCTTTATTTCTTGAAAATCGTGACCATTGATTTCAATAACTGTCCAACCAAAAGCTATAAACTTATCTTTAAATGGTGCAGGATTCATAACATCACCAATTGCGCCATCAATCTGTAAACCATTATAATCTAATATTGCGATGAGATTGTTTAACTGATAATGACTTGCAGCCATGAGCGCTTCATAAACCTGCCCTTCCTCACATTCACCATCACCTAAAAGTGCATAAACCTTATGACCATTTTCTAATATCTTATTTCCTATAGCCATACCAACCGCACAACTGATCCCTTGTCCGAGTGATCCTGTTGACATATCCACACCTGGTGTATCATTCATATTAGGATGACCTTGTAAATCTGAATTAATTTGACGGAATGTTTCATAAGAATCAATAATCCCGATATTATGCAATATAGCATATAATGCTGGTGCCGCATGTCCCTTCGATAAGACAAGTCTATCTCTATTAATTGAAGAGACATTTTCCTTTGTCAGCTTTATTTCTTTTGTATACAAATAAGTTAGAATATCGATACAAGATAGTGAACCCCCAGGGTGTCCTGCTTTTGCCTTATTGATCATTTTCAATATATCTTGACGACATTGATTTGATAATTGTGTTAACATTGGTTTCCTCCATTCTATAAAAGGACTGATAAACAGTCCTTAAAATTAATATGAATCGTTACTATTTGTGCT
Source organism: uncultured Erysipelotrichaceae bacterium (assembly GCA_947074115.1). Lineage (GTDB taxonomy): Bacteria > Bacillota_I > Bacilli_A > Erysipelotrichales > Coprobacillaceae > CAMTOK01. The sequence goes on from CAMTOK010000149.1 coordinate 2,448, forward strand.
TTTTTCTAAACCTAATACAACTGGTACAGATTTATAACCAACACCCATTCTATCGATTCCCATATCAATTAATTGTAAGAAATGTTCTCTCGTACGAATACACCCACTTCCTTTAACTAAGCATTGATCTTGAACTTCATCCATCATAATTTTAATCATTTCTGGTGATGCTCCATGAGCTTCAAATCCTGTTAAGAATCCTGTACTTGTTTTTACATAGTCTGCTCCTGCCTCAAGACAACATTGACATGTTTTTCTGACTTGTTCTTCTGTTAATGCATCTGTTTCAAAAATAACTTTTATATCCCTACCAAATTTATGTGCAGCTTCTACGCACGCTTTTAAGTCTGCAGTGACTTCATCATATTTTTCACTACGAATCATACCAAAGTTTGCAACAATATCCACTTCTTTTACTGAATCATAACGAGATACAATTTCAATTTGTTTTACTTTAGATTCTGTTGAACTTGTTCCAAAAGGGAAATCACAAACTGGACACAACATTGTATCTGTCCCTTTAACATAAGGCTCACATAAATCCATATATCCTGGATTGATACAAATTGTTGCACATCCTAATTTCACACCATCTTGAGTTAACTCAACGATTTCTTTTTCAGTAAACTCTGGTTTTAATACTGAATAATCAATGTAAGACGCTAATTCTTTTAAATTCATTTCACTTGCTTTTTTATTTAATTTTTTCATGTTCTTATGAGATAACAATGTTTATATATGTTTGTTAATGTTTGTTATCTTTCCTCCTGAACTCAATATAACACACGAACGAACAATTGTAAACATATAAATGTTCGAAATTGTTTGTTTGTTAAAATGAAACGAAAAAAAAGAAAGGTATCAACCTTTCTTAGACAAGTATAAAGTTATTTGTTAAATCTTCGACATTGATTGTTTCATTATTATCACAGATCACCGCATCAAAGTCTTGTGTATTTATAAAACTACAGAATCCCTTAATACTAAATTTAGAGGAATCAATTAATAAATAATTACGAAC
>CAMTOK010000150.1 GCA_947074115.1 uncultured Erysipelotrichaceae bacterium
TGGGAATGATCCAATATATCTTTTGTCTTTCCAACCTCAATAATTTGTCCTTCATCAATAAAAACAATACGATCTGCCACATCTCTCGCAAATTCAATTTCATGAGTTACAATGACAGATGTTGTATGAATAGATACTTTTTTTATCAAATCTAAAACTTCACCAACCAATTCAGAATCAAGTGCACTTGTTGGTTCATCAAAGAGTATAACAGAAGGATTTAGCGCTAACGCTCGTGCAATAGCGACTCTTTGTTGTTGTCCTCCTGATAATTGTTGAGGCATGACATGTCTTTTTTCTTTTAACCCAACCATATCTAGAAACTCTTCTGCATATTTTAATGCTTTGTCCTTTTTCATCTTTTGTACTACCATTAAAGGTAATGCAATATTATCAATGACCTTCTTATTTTGAAACAAATGAAATCCTTGAAAGACCATGGCTGTTTTTTGTCTAAATTTAAGTGTATCTTCTTTATGAGAATGGTGGCTGTTAAAATAAGAATCATCAATTCTAACTTCACCATGATCTGGTATTTCAAGTAAATTTAAACATCTTAATAATGTTGATTTCCCACTTCCACTTGGTCCAATAATCGCAATAGTTTCATTTCTTTTTATATTTAAATTTATATTTTTTAAGACTTTATTATTCCCAAAAGATTTATTTAAATTTTTAATTTCAATCATAAAGCCTCCTTATTAAAACTCATTTTCTTTTCTACATAGTGTTGTAACCAAGTGAGTGCAGTACAGAAGATGAGATAAATAAATGCAACTTCTATATATAAGACTAATGGTTCATAAGTCACAGCGACAATTCTTTGTGTCACCATAAACATTTCAGTAATCGTAATATTAGCCGCTAATGATGTGTCCTTAATTAAACTAATAAAGGTGTTAAATAATGCTGGAACACTTATTTTAATAGCTTGAGGTATTATAACATGATACATCGATTGAAGATTTGTCATACCAACAGACAAACATGCCTCAACTTGTCCAACTGGGACTGATAGAATTGAACCACGTAATGTCTCTGATGCATAAGCACCAACATTAAGTGAGAAAGCGATAATAGCGGCTGGTACTGCATCAATTAAAATGCCTACATTAGGAAGTCCATAAAAGATGATAAAGAGTTGAACCATTAATGGTGTTCCTCTAAAGATCCATACATACAAACGACATAGTGTTTTAAAGAATTTGATATTGTATATTTGTACTATCGCAACAATGATTGCGATAGCTAACCCAATAATAAATGACGCTATTGTTAATGGTATTGTGTAAAGAAGACCAGGAATTAATAGTTTAGGAAATGAAGATATAATAATTTCGATAATACTCATCTGTGATTATTGATTAGAAGAAATATCCGTACCAAAGTATTTATTTGATATTTCTTTTAATGTTCCTTCATTATGCAATTCAAATAGTGCTTCATTAATTGCAGTTTGTAATTCATTTCCATCTGATTTTCTTATTAAAAATGCAGATTCCGATACTTCATTTGATGATGCTGAAATTTTCACTTCTGCAGTTTTTTGAATGTTTTTATAATCTAAATAAGTGACATAATCATTGACTGTTGCGTCAACACGTCCTTGTAGAACCAATTCAATTGATTGATTAAATCCTTCTGTCGCAACAATTTCACCATTATAAGATTCAACAACTTTAGCCCAATTACTTGTCGTTGTTTGAGCTAATTTTTTACCAGACAAATCTTCAAATGATGAAATATCATTATTATCTGATTTTGTTATAACAACACCATATGAATAAGTGTAAGGTGTAGAGAACAAATACTTTTCTTTACGTTCACTTGTAATACCCACTTGGTTTGCGATGACATCATATTTTTGAGCATCTAAACCTGCTATAATTCCATCCCATTTCGTTTCAACAAATTGAGCTTTAACGCCTAAGCGATCAGCAACTGCCTCTGCAATTTCAACATCATATCCAACCAATTTGTCATTATCATCATGATATGAAAATGGTGAATATGTTCCCTCTGTCGCAAAGACGATTACACCTGCTTCTCTAATAGTTTCTAATTGATTTTTACTCGTAGTCACTTTAGATTGGCAACCTAATAAAACTGATGAAATCACTCCTGTTAATAGAATACCTTTTACTAATTTATTTTTCATTTTCTTATTCTCCTCTTTCTGATTTTTCAATTGCTTGTGAGAGATCTTCTAATAGATCCTCTATATTTTCAACACCAACAGCTAATCTTAATAGCCTGTGGCTTATTCCAATTTTCTCTTGTAATTCAATAGGATACGATTCATGTGTCATTGTTGATGGATGGCATATCAATGATTCTACCCCACCTAAACTCACTGCCAAATCAAAGATATTCAATGACTTAACAAATACATCAATATCACAATGATCATCTAATATAAACGACAATACACCACCATGTCCTTTTGCTTGACTATTCTGTATTTTATAGTTTTCCCCTTTATTTAAACCACTATAAAAGACTTCTTTAACCAAATCATGATTGTCTAAATAATCAGCAACCTGTTGTGCATTTTCCAAATGTCTATCCATTCTTAATGGAAGCGTTTTGATCCCTCTTTGAATCAAATAACTGTCAAATGGTGATAACACGCTTCCAAACGTATTTTGTAAGAATTTTAATTGTTCATACAATTCGTCATCATTTGTTAATACAAAACCTGCAAGTGAATCAGAATGTCCACTATAATATTTCGTTGCTGAATAGACAACAAGATCAGCACCTAAATCTAAAGGTTTTTGTAAATATGAAGTCATAAATGTATTATCTACAATTAAAAGTACATTTTTCTCTTTCGCTATTTTTGATATTTTTCTTATATCAGTGACTTCTAAAAGTGGATTAGATGGTGTTTCAATAAAAATAGCTGTTACACCATCTAAATCATGTGCATTTAAATCATTAAAATGCTCTAAAACAGTATAATCTATTCCATTCTTATTAAATAAATTAGAAAAGTATCTATACGTTCCTCCATATACATTTGAATTAAATAAAACACGATCTCCACTTTTCAATAATCCAAAAACCAATGAGGTCGCAGCCATTCCACTCGATAACCCCAAACAATATTTAGCCTCTTCAAGAGATGCGACAAGCGTCTCAACATAATTACGCGTCGGATTGTTCCCACGACTGTATACAAAATCTTGATAATCTGATATCCCTTCTTGGACAAAAGTCGTTGATAGCTCTAAAGGAATATTTACACCTTGCACAGAACTCTCCGGCTTAAAACCATCATGGATTGCCTTTGTTTCATACTTCATTATTTTTTCCCCCTTATTTTTAATCAAAAAGTACGTAAAAGGGACCTGGTATAATACCCAGGTCCCTTTGCGAGTTATGCATGCTTTATTATTTTAGCCACTATAATAAAGCCCACAACAAAGTCCTGGGTTTTTTCATATAGCAACACATGGCA
>CAMTOK010000151.1 GCA_947074115.1 uncultured Erysipelotrichaceae bacterium
TTGTTCCAAAATAACAAGAATAAAGCACATCCATAATAAAATGAATAGATTCTTGTGAAGAAAAACCAGCAATTTTAGAATAGGCTTTTTCACGAGTTGTCACATGAAGTGTGACATCAGAGAGGTGAGATAGTGTATTATCACCAATACTCGTCACTGCAATAATAGGAATATTTTTTGATTTTAAAATCTCTGAAACTTCAATGATTTCTCCTGATTCACCTGAATAAGAAATGCAAATTGCTAGATGACCATTTTCACACATCAATGATTCTTGAATCATTGAATTACTAATAGAAAATGTTTCAGCACGTTTTCCTATTCGTCTTAATTTGTGTACAAACTCTTCAGCTATAAATGATAAATTAGAGACAGAAAAAACTTTAATACATGAATGTGTTTGCATAAGTCTAATGCTTTTTTGTAAAGTGTCGTGATGAATTAATGAGAGTGTGTCATTTAGACTTTCTTGTTTGACTAAGGCAATTTTATTGGCTATTGCCATGATAGAGTCAGTCGAATCGAAAGGATAATTAGCGTCAATATTTTGAAAGTTCTTTTGAAGATAAATGACTTCTTCAAGAAAAGCTTTCTTAAATTCAATAAAACCATTGTAACCTAATTTCTTTGAAATTCTAATAAGGATTGATGGTGATGTATATGTTTCACCAGCGATACTTGTTGTTGAGTGATCTTCAATTAAATGTTGTTTTTCTAATATAAAATCAATAACTTGTTGTTCACTTGGTGAAAAACTTGTGTTTTTTATTTTTTCTTGTAATAACATGTAACCACCTCTTTTTGATATTATAACTTAATTTTATGATAATTAAAATATTTGTTCTTGTTGTTTAATAAAATGAAATTATGATTAAGGATAATTATTATATGATATAATAACAAAAAAAGGGAGTGGTTATAGTGAGGTTTGTAAATTATAAAGAGGTTGATTTAGAAAAATTAAGAAGTGGATGGAATAAGATCGTTGATGATGGATGTGCTTTTCCTGGAAGAGAGGAACTCTCTAGGAATGAGTTTGATGAGCTGTTAGCACATCAAGACGCAGTAACGTGTTTGGTTGTCGAAGGAGAACTTCAAGGATTTTATATTTTACATCCAAATAATATAGGACGTTGTTCACATGTAAGCAATGCATCATACGCTATGTTAGAAAGTAGTAGAGGTAAGGGGTATGGTAAGAAACTTGTTGAGCATTCACTGATTGAAGCTAAAGAATTAGGGTATAGAGGTATGCAGTTTAATGCAGTTGTTGCATCGAATAAACCTGCGCTTCACATATATAAAGAACTTGGTTTTGTGACAGTGGGGACAATTCCAGGAGGGTTTGAGTTGAAGGATGGAACGTATAGTGATATGTACGTCATGTATAAGGATTTGATCAATCTTTAACAATTTCTTCTAAAAAGCACTTGACCTAAAGTGAGGTCTAAGTGATAGAATAAATCATGTGGGGGTGAACTATGGAAAAAATAGAACGGTTAAAGGAAATATTAAAGGATTACAAAAAGGTCGCTATAGCATATAGTGGCGGTTGTGATTCGCATTTCCTATATGAAATTTCGAAAGAGACATTAGGTAATGAAAATGTTCTTGCGATTATGTGTGAAGGAGAGATGATGTCCACGAAGGATATCGAAGATGCCAAGGCACAATTAGCAGGAGGATATTATTCGATTTTACCGATTGATGTCTTTCATGTTCAAGCGTTTAAAGAGAATTGGAAGGATCGCTGTTACCACTGTAAAAAAGAAGTGATGGGTCGCGTTATTGCAGAAGCAAAAAAACACCAAATAGAATATGTCTTAGATGGCAAGAACAGTGACGATGAGGGTGTTTATCGTCCTGGTATAAAGGCATGTCTTGAACTTGGTATTTTATCACCACTTGCAGAAGCGAAACTAACAAAATCAGAAATAAGACGCTATTCAAAAGACTTGAATATAGTCACACACGATAAACCCTCTAATGCTTGTCTTGCATCCCGCTTTCCATATAACACGATACTGACATCAGAAAAGTTAAAGATGGTTAATGATGCAGAAGCATTATTAGAAAAAAGAGGTATTAAAAACAATAGGGTACGTGTTCATGATACGATCGCAAGAATTGAAGTTGAACCAAAAGATTTTGAGGTTTTAATACATGATCAAAAAATGATTGAAGATATGAAAGACTTAGGATTTCAATTTATAACATTAGACTTGAAAGGCATAACGAGTGGAAGTTATGATCAGGTGAAATAATGGAGATTTTAGTTATAGATGGCCAAGGTGGCGGTATTGGAAGAAGTATTGTTGAAACAATAAAAAAAGAGTTAAAAGACACGTATGTCTTAGCGGTAGGAACAAATAGTGCCGCAACCAATAGTATGAAAAAAGCAGGTGCTGACGCAGTAGCGACAGGTGAGAATGCAATTATATATAATGCAACTCAATTTGATATTATTGTTGGTCCAATTGGTATTGTTTTTGGGAATTCAATGTTTGGAGAAATATCTCCAAAAATGGCTGAAGCCATTAGTAATAGTTCTGCTAAAAAATATTTAATACCTATACAACAATGTAGTGGTATTGTTCTTGGGGTAGAAAACAAGTCTATACAAGAATATATAAATGAATTTATAAAATTAATGAAATAATCCCTGATACACGAAGTATGAGAAGATGCATAGTCATGCATGTGATGGGAGAATATATGAATGTGAGAGTTTTAATGCACATGGCAGATGGTTTAATATCAGTGCCGATAGGTTTTATTTTTGTTGTCATAAGTTTTATTATGATTGGTTATACACTATATAAAATGCGTACTCAACATGATGAGCATAAAATTGCAATCATGGCCGTTATGGGTGCGTTTGTTTTTGTTGCTCAAATGATAAACTTTACTATACCTGGAACAGGGAGTAGTGGTCATATAGGAGGAGCAATTTTATTATGCTTAATATTAGGACAATACCCAGCGTTTCTTTCAATAAGTGCAGTATTAATTATACAATGCTTATTCTTTGGAGATGGTGGGGTTTTAGCTATGGGAACAAATATCTTTAATATAGGTGTTCTCCCATGTTTTATTGCCTATCCGTTTATTGTAAAACCATTATTAAGTAAAGGGATAGGACATACAAAGATTATGTTCGCAAGTATTATAGGTGTTGTTATTGGTTTACAGTTAGGTGCTCTCTTTGTTGTATTACAAACAACTGCATCATCTATCACTGCTTTACCATTTGCATCATTCTTAATGTTAATGTTACCAATTCATCTCGCAATTGGTCTTGTTGAAGGCATAGCAACGGGTTGTATTGTGAATTATGTTTATAAAGAAAAACCAGATTTAATAG
>CAMTOK010000152.1 GCA_947074115.1 uncultured Erysipelotrichaceae bacterium
CCAATCCCTTTATGGCGAACAGCAGATAATTTTTTTATAATTGATGAATTCTCTAATTCATAGGAAGCAGTAGATCCAACATGGTAGTTAGCAGCAAAAATGTAGCGTAAGTCTTGAGATACGCAAAGATGTGTATAAGATCTACCACTTGGATTATAGTTATTATTAAGATGTAAATTGTGATGATCTATTAAGAAACTGCCAAGACCACCACCATTATATGTTGGGTTTGCATTTTTATAAGCAGCAAATAAAATATCATCTTTTTTTATGATGTATGACGGGTAATCTATTGTTTCAATTTGTTGTATTTTCTTTAATTTTTGTGTCTGTTCATCAAAGGAAATTGTATATATTCCTTTCTTAGAACCTAAACCATAACTTGATACATAAATAGTTTTCATAAGTAAACCCCTTTCATAAATCTATTCTATCATATTCAAATTTTATTTACTAATATAAAAAATTATAATACAATGATAACATATTATATAAAAAGGAGAGACGTTATGGAAGATAAATTATTATTGGCTTTACTACAAAAAAATGCAAGGATGAAAATTACTGACCTAGCGGCCGCCTTAGATGATTCAAAAGATAATATTATTGAGAGACTCACTGAGTTAGAAAAAGAAAAGGTAATTTGTGGATATCATACGATTGTTAATTGGGATCGTACGAATACTGAAATTGTTACAGCACTTATTGAAATCAATGCAATACCAGAAAGAGATTTTGGTTATGATAGAATAGCAAGCCATATTTATAAATTTGATGAGGTAGATACTTTGTATTTATTAAGTGGAAGTTTTGAATTTATGGCTATTGTAAAAGGAAGAACAATGCAAGAAGTTGCTCACTTTGTTGCAAGTAAACTTGCATGTATTGATGGTGTTAATGGAACATCTACTTTCTTTATGTTAAAACAATATAAAAATAATGGAGTTGTTCTTATCGAAGATGAAGATGGTAAGAATGACAGATTGGTGGTGACTCCATAATGGATTACGAAAAACTATTAAGCGATCACGCAAGAAAAATTAAACCAAGTGGAATAAGAAAGTTCTTTGATTTGGCTTCACAAATGGAAGATGTTATTTCATTAGGTGTTGGTGAACCGGATTTTACAACACCTTGGGCAATTAGAGAAGCCGCAATCTACTCTATTGAAAAAGGAAAAACATTCTATACAGCAAATCAAGGTTTATTAGAACTAAGAGAAGAGATTTGTCATTACTATGATCGTCGTTTTGGTGTTCAATATGATCCTAAAGATCACTGTATTATTACAGTTGGAGGATCTGAAGGTATTGACTTAGCATTTAGAGCTTTATTAAATCCAGGTGATGAAATGATTATTTTAGATCCAGGATATGTTGCTTATACTCCAGGAGTAGAACTTGCTGGTGCAGTTCCAGTCGTTATTCATTTAACAGAAGAAAATGAATTTAAATTAACGCCCGAACAATTAAAAGAAGCGATAACACCAAAAACAAAAGCAATCTTAATCAATTTTCCATCAAATCCAACTGGTGGATTTATGACAAAAGAAGATTATGAAAAAATAGTACCAATTATAAAAGAATCAGGAATTATTGTTATTTCTGATGAAATATATGCAGAATTAAGTTATGAAGAAGAATTTTGTAGTGCAGCAGCATTTGATGAAATAAAAGACCAAGTGATTATTGTCAGTGGGTTCTCTAAAGCATTCGCTATGACGGGGTGGCGTTTAGGATATTTACTTGCGAATCCTGTATTAACAAAAGCAATGGTGAAGATACATCAATATGTGATTATGTCTGCGCCAACACCTGCACAATATGGTGCACTTGAAGGTCTAAAAAGCTGCGAGCATGAAGTTGAAAAGATGCGTGATTCATATAAAGTGAGACGTAATTTCCTAGTCAAAGCATTTAATGACATGGGATTAGAAACATTTAAACCTAAGGGAGCATTTTATGTTTTCCCATGTATTCGTTCAACTGGACTTACATCGAATGAATTCTGTGAAAAACTACTAGAGGACCAAAAGGTTGCATGTGTACCAGGTACTGCATTTGGAGAAGCTGGAGAAGGATTTATCAGGGTTTCATATGCATATAGTATTGAAGAATTAAAACAAGCAACACAAAAGATTGCTGTGTTTGTTAAAAAGTATCAATAAGAAATGGGGAACCATTTCTTTTTAGCTAAAAAGAGATAGTCGAAACATTATTTGTTTCGGCTATCTCTTTCTTCTAGACTAAAACGACATCCACAATAATCTTGACGATACATATTATATTCATCTGATAATTGTGTTGCTTTTAAATATCCTGAATCCTTTTTAAAATCAGCATATAAGAACTTTAAATGTTGATCATTATTTAATGATTCACCTATTTCATTAATCCATTGACTGTTTTTATGTGGTGATATTGAAAGTGATGTTGTCCAATAATCGAATTGATGAACTAGAGCATAGTTATAAGTATCATTCATTCTAAGACTATAACAGAGTTTACATCGTAATCCTTTTTCACCTGTATCTTTTAATGGTTCTAATTTCTTATGATATTGATCTACGTCATAATCATAATCTATAATTGAAATATTTTGATTCAATTCTTTATTAATAACAGAAACAAATTCAATGAGTTCATTTTTTCTTCTGTTATATTCTTTTGGTGGGTAGATATTAGAGTTTGAATAAAATAGTGTTATATCAAAGTAGTCTAATAACTGAGTCAGTATATAACCACTACATGGGCCACAACAAACATGTAACAAGAGTTTGGGTTTTCCCTGTATGTGTTTTAATTCTTCTTTAAAGAGAAGGTGATAGTTTTGTTTCATTATTGAATAAACATACTATCACCAAAAGAGAAGAATCTATAATTCTCTTCCACAGCGTGAGTATAAGCTTTCATAATATAATCTTTAGTAGCTAATGCACTAATCAACATCAATAATGTTGATTTAGGTAAATGGAAATTAGTAATTAATGCATCAATTGCTTTAAACTCATATCCAGGATAAATAAAGATATCAGTGTTTTCTTGAGTCGCTTTGAATTCTCCATACTTATTAAAGTTTGCTTCTAGTGTACGACATGATGTTGTTCCAACACTAATGATTCTTTGATGATTTGCTTTAGCGTTATTTAGAATATCAGCTGTCTTTTCATCAATCATATAAAATTCACTATGCATAATGTGATCATTCACATCATCTACTTTAACTGGTCTAAATGTTCCTAATCCTACATGTAAGGTAACATCTAATATTTGAATGCCCTTTTCTTCAAGTGATTTTAAGATATCATCAGTAAAATGTAATCCCGCAGTTGGTGCAGCTGCACTTCCTTCGATTTTAGCATA
>CAMTOK010000153.1 GCA_947074115.1 uncultured Erysipelotrichaceae bacterium
AACGATTCATTGTTTTTATTGTATGTTCATAACGATCAACATACACAAATCCATATCTCTTAACAAATCCTGCTCTTGTTGAATGTAAATCAATGGCAGACCATGTTAAATACCCTAATAAATCAACACCATCAGAAACAGCTTCTTTCATACACTCAATATGTTTAGATAAATAATTGATTCTATAATCATCATTCACTTTATTATTTTCATCTAATTCTTCTGTAGCACCCATACCGTTTTCTAAAATAATTATAGGCAATTGATAACGATGATAGATTTCTGTGAGTTGATAGTAGAATCCATCAGGATCAATGATCCATCCCCATTCTGTTTCATCACAATAAGGATTAAGATCACCTGATCTATATTGTACGATTGCTTCTTGATAGACTTTTGGAGGAGGTGTTTCTTTTAAAACAGTACCATCTTCATTGTGTCTTACAACACTTGTTGAATAATACGTTGTTGAGATGAGATCTGGTTTAACAGAGGCAATAAGTTCTTTATCCTCTTCTGTTATTATAGGTAGACAATCAATCTCTTCTAAGTAGTTTAAGAAATATTGAGGGTATGCACCTCGACAATACGTATCTAAATAAGCCCAGTTCATAAGATACATTTGACGTTGTGCTTTTCTTACATCTTTAGGATGACATGTTGCTGGATAGATGACTGCTGTTGCACAATTTGGACCAATTTTAGCATCTGGATCTATTCTATGACATGCGTTAACACACTTCGCATAGGCAAGAATTAAATGATGTTCATATTGCCACTTTTCTTTTTCTGTTAAACCAACTGCACCCATACTGTATTCAGGTTCTTCTGGAAATAAATTAGGTTCATTGAAAGGCGTATAATACTTTATTCTTCCTTTAAAGTATTCAAATAATGTACTCACATATTTTTCATATAGATCTATAACTTTACGGTCCATAAATCCACCATATTTGTCTTGTAAGGCTTGTGGTAAATCATAAGCATAGAGAGTGGCTACCGGTGTGATTCCTCGTTGTATTAAACCATTAACAATACGATCATAAAATTCAAGTCCCTTTTGATTTGGTACATCCTCTTCTCCTGTTGGATAGATTCTTGTCCATGATATTGAAAAACGATATATTGCTAACCCCATTTCAGCTAACAAATCTAAATCTTCTTCTAAATGATGATAGTGATCACTCGCTATATGAAAGTGAGAATAATCATTATCGAGTATACGTGTATCACTTATCGATACACCTTTACCATCTACGTCCCATGCACCTTCAAACTGTTGCGCATTCGTTGAACTGCCCCACATAAATGAATCAGGTAATCTCTTAGTCATTGTTATATCCTCCTCTTCTTATCTTTATTTTATTCTTAATCATATCTTCTTTCCAATCTTGTCCACGGCACACTTTGTGCCATAAGAACAAAACTCAACCCGACACACTTATAAAAAAAAGGAAAATTGTAAGTAAATTCATTTTCCTTCTCTATATTATATACTTGTTATTAACGGTCTCACTTGCTTTAATGCAATATCACCGACATATGTCATGCCTTCTTGTAAACATACATTGACTTTATGGGAAAGTAAATGGTATTCCTTCATAGCGTATACCTGATAAGTACCTTGATTCAGTTGATCCATATAGAAATCCCCATTATTGCCACTTTTCGTCTCTTTAATTAGGTTTCCATCCAGATCTAATAGAAGAACCGTTGCTCCTTCTGTTGGTTTTTCACCCTTTCCAATGATTGTTCCTGTTAACTTACAATTCACTTCCTTTGTATTCTTACCCTTATAACTTAATATATTTTTCAACCACACTTTCAATTCACCCCCTATAATTTATGATATGTTAAAATATTTAATTTATATAAAGAGACGACCTACCACCATATAGAAAACATAATTTTCCATAGTTATCTTTATTATAAGATGACAAATTTCCATGGTAAATATTACATTTATCATTTTTATGTCATATTTTTAAATATGTGTTATGATAGATCTATAAAAGTTCTGGGAGGAATTATATGAGAGAATATAAAGGAAAGACATCAATGTATTTAATAAGTTTATTTATTGCTTATAATGTTTTGCCATTATTATTTTTCTTTAATGGAAGACAAATGCCTTTTCATTTATTTTGGGTAATTGTTTGGGTTATTTATTACAGTTCAAATATTATTTGGATCCCTATATTATTAAAAAATAAAGTGAGTTTATATGATGATCATTTCGTTTTATCTTATGGTTTATCAACAACAACTGTTTATATAAATGATATCACATGTATTGAAAGATCAAGTGATCCTATTCAATCAACACCTCTATCTACTGATAGAGTTCATATTCAAACAAATGAGAATGATTTACTTATTTCATTAATGGATATTGATGAATTTATTAATGATGTGAATCTGTTACGTTAAGAAAAGCTTTGCTTTTCTTTTTTTATTTATCAAAAAAGATGCATTTCTGCACCTTCATGTACTTAGAGATATTTAAGGGAGTTAAATTAATCTAAGTCTTCACCATTTGTTTCGATAACTTTTTTATACCAATAATAACTATCTTTAATATATCGTTTTGCTGTTCCCTCCATTTTATTATCAAGGTCAACATAGATAAATCCATAACGTTTTTCCATTTCTGACGATGAACAGCTTACTAAATCAATAGGCCCCCAAGGGTAATAACCAATAACTTCTACCCCATCATAAATAGCCTCTTTCATTTGTTTTATATGCTCTCTATAGAATTCCATACGATAAGTATCATGCATAGTATAATCATCGTTTATAGTTTCATAGAATCCCATACCATTCTCTGCGATAATAATAGGCATTTTGTAACGATCATAATATTCATTTAATGCGATACGCATACCAACTGGATCCATTCCCCAACCCCATGCATTTTCACTTGGTATATTGGCATTCTTAAACGTTTTATTACTTGTAGAATTAATATTTTTAGTATAGTAATATGAGAATGAGATGAAGTCTACAGTATTTTTCAAATCTTCAATATCTTGATCCGTAATTTCTATATTAAGATTATTTTCATCATAGAAACGGTACATATAATATGGAATTTCTCCGAAAGCTTCGACATCAGAATAATAATATTGTAATTGATTATATTTAAGAGCTGCTAAGACATCTTCTGAGCTACCAACTTCAGGATAGCCATTACCATATGATGACATCATCCCTATTTGGAAATCAGGATTGATTTCTTTTGCTTTTTTAATAACTCTACCACAAGCAACTAACTCATTATGAAGTCCTTGATATTTTAGATCGGAAGAGCACACGTCTGAACTCCAGTCACTC
>CAMTOK010000154.1 GCA_947074115.1 uncultured Erysipelotrichaceae bacterium
CGAACACAAACTCTAACACAAATACGAATACAAATACGAATACAAATACGAATACTAATGTCAGTATTGATTCTAATAATAAAGTGATAGTTATTAATGCAGGACATCAAGGAAAAGGTAATTCTGAAAAAGAAGAAAATGGGCCAGGGTCTGCAGTGTTAAAAGCGAAGGTATCATCAGGGACGACAGGTATTTATAGTAAAATCCCTGAATCACAGGCCGTATTAGATGTTTCACTAAAATTACAAAAGGTATTACAAGAAAGAGGGTACACTGTTGTGATGACACGTACAACCCAAGATGTTAATATTTCTAATAAGGAAAGAGCACAAATTGGGAACGATGCTAATGCTTCTGCAGTTATTTCGATACATTGCGATGGTGCGGCTGATAATTCTGTAAGGGGTGCTCATACAATAGCAGTCACTAAAAATAATCCATATACACCAGGTATTTACAATGCATCTTCTAAACTTGCTCAAAGTGTCATTTCTGAGTATTGTAATTATACAGGAATAAAAAATAAAGGTGTTTCATACAGAGATGATTTAACAGGTTTAAATTGGTCAACAGTACCAGCTATCTATATTGAACTTGGTTATATGAGCAATGCTGAAGAAGATAAATTATTGACAGATTCAGCATTCCAAGACAAAATAGCAATAGGGATCGCTAATGGAATAGATTTATATTATAAATAGAAAAGAATGATATCGTGAGATATCATTCTTTATTTTCAAAAGGATATATAATTCCCCATTGATGACGTACTTTTGTGAGTATATCCATAACATCATGTGTATAGAGTAATGATGTTTGATCATTTTCAATAATTGATTTTTCCATATGAATCACTTCATAATCTAATGCAAGGGTCGTATTTCCTACATCAATAATTTCTTTAGAACCATCCTTTGTATAAACAATTGTTGCCTGTGTTGCACGTGGATAATCATTAACATCAATATAACCTAATTCACCAGAAATAATTCCGCGTTTAGGTTGTTTAGCACGCATCGTTAATGAAATGACAGACAATTCTCCACTTGTATTTTGTAATATAATTCCTGATTGTTCATCAACACCTGTTTCAAATTCATCGTGAGTTGTCAGTATTTTGTGTGGTTGTTTACTCATAAAATATCGAGCAAACGCTGTTGCATAAACACCGATATCTAAGAGAGCACCACCTGCAAGATCTTTTGAAAAGAATCGGTTTGTCACATCATAGTCTTTGCAACTTCCAAAGTTAACTTGAATCATTTTGACTTTCCCTATTATACCTTGATCTATTTTATCTTTAAGGACTTTATAAATAGGCATATTGTATATTGTCATAGCTTCCATTAATTTTAGATTTTTTTCATTAGCAAGTTCCATAACTTCTCTTAATTGTTGTGAATTTACTGTTATTGCCTTCTCACATAATACATGTTTGTTGTTTTCTAATGACTTTTTAATTAATTCATAATGAGCATTATGTGGTGTTGAAATATAGACTATATCAACTAGAGTATCATTCATAACATCCTCAATAGACTGATATGTCTTTTTTATATTGTATTTCTTAGAAAATAATAACGCTTTTTCATATGTTCTATTATAGGCTCCATAGATTTCTCCATTGACTCTTAACAATGACTCAGCAAGTTCATTTGCTATAGCACCAGTTCCAATAATACACCAATTTAGTTTTTTCATAAGCATCCTCCATGAATAGATTATATGATAAAATCCATTGCATTTAAATAGGAATTGATGCTAAAATACAATTGGTGATTAAATGGAAGATATAAAATTAATAGAACAAAGTATAATTAAGAAATTTAGAAAAGATATATGGAGAAAGTTTATTAAGGGTGTGCAAGAATATGATCTTATACAACCTAATGATAAAATAGCTGTTTGTATTTCTGGGGGTAAAGATTCTATGTTACTCGCAAAGCTATTACAAGAATTAAAAAGACACGGTAAATTTGATTTTGAACTTGTCTTTCTTTCAATGGATCCTGGATACAATGAAATGAACAAAGCAAAAATAGCAGAGAATGCAAAAAGATTAGAATTACCTCTACAAGTATTTCAATCTGATATATTTGATGTTGTTTCAGGTATAGAGAAGTCTCCTTGTTACTTATGCGCGCGTATGAGACGTGGTTTCTTATATGCTAAAGCAAAAGAACTCGGATGCAATAAAATAGCTTTAGGACATCATTATGACGATGTTTTAGAAACAATCTTATTGGGAATGTTTTATGGATCACAGGTACAAACCATGATGCCAAAACTTCATAGTACAAACTTTAAAGGGATGGAATTAATAAGACCAATGTATCTTATAGAAGAAAAAGATATAAAAGCTTGGTGTAAATATAACGATTTGGAATTCATTCAATGTGCATGCCGTTTCACTGAACAAATGGAAGAACTCGGTGATGTACACCACACATCAAAAAGAGAAGAAATGAAAAATCTCATTGAATACTTACAAACAATGAATCCAAATGTGAAAAAAAATATATTTAGAAGTGTAGAAAACGTTAACCTTGCAACAATCATTGCGTATACTGATGAAGAAGGGAAACACCATTTCTTAGATACATACGAGGACAAGCGTAATGGATAATATATTTTCAAGATTGGAACTTCTTGTTGGAGCAGAAGGTATCAAAAAACTAAATGAAAGTCGTGTTATCGTCTTTGGTATAGGTGGTGTTGGTGGCCATGTCGCTGAGTCACTTGTCAGAAGTGGTATTGGTTCAATAACACTCGTTGATAACGATACCGTTTCAATCACAAATCTAAATCGTCAAATTATAGCGACACAAAACAGTGTTGGTAAAAGCAAAGTTACTGTTATGGAAGAACGTTTGTTATCAATTAATCCTAATTGTCATATAGAAACAAAGGAAATGTTCTATCTACCAGAAACAGCTGATGAAATAGATCTGACTCAATATGATTATGTTATAGATGCTATTGACACAATAACATCAAAAATAGAGTTAGCCGTTAGATCTCAAAACCAAGGATTTAAATTAATATCAAGCATGGGAACAGGAAATAAGTTTGCTCCTGAAATGCTAGAAGTCGCTGATATCTATAAAACGAGCATTTGTCCACTTGCAAAAGTGATGAGACGAGAATTAAAGAAAAGACGCATTAAATCATTAAAGGTTGTCTATTCAAAAGAATTACCTAAAACACCAGAAGTCTCTACAGAAAAAACATCAAAAAGAACAGTCCCTGGAAGTACTGCATTTACCCCGGGGTGTGCTGGTTTAATAATAAGTAGCGTTGTCATAAGAGAATTACTAGGTATGTAAAAAGG
>CAMTOK010000155.1 GCA_947074115.1 uncultured Erysipelotrichaceae bacterium
TTTACCTTTACATTATTTTCAAAGATAGCTTTCCCATTTATTCTGATCCATGCATAAGACGAGGAAGATGTTGTCACTTCTATATATGGATTAGTTTGTAATTCAGCGTAAACATCCTTGTTATGACTCGTACAAAACCAGAGTTTACCTTCATGTTCACCCGAAAACATAAATGGTCTACATTTTGCCTTATTGTCAATTCCTACTGTTCCAAAATATTGTACTGGGTTGTTTGTTAAAAATTCAATTACATCTTTCATAGTCTATTTCTCCTTTTCTTAGCGAGAAACATCGGCCAATGATTTCTACACTCTAACTATAGTTTATTTTCAATACTTTGTGAAGAATGCACTTTTTTGATACTCAGTATGCTTTAAGATACCGTTAACCTTGAAACCTTGGTAATTGAACAACAAATGTAGAACCTGTAGGCATAGCGTCTTTTACTATAATAGAACCCTGATGTAACTTAATGACTATATCAGCAATGGCTAAACCTACACCATTACCACTATGACCATCTAATTTATCTCCTTGATAGAACTTATTAAATATCTTTAATTTGTCTTCATCCTTAATACCAATACCTTGATCACTACATTTAATATAGACAGAGTCTTGATCTTGATAGAGATTTATTTTTAACGTACCTTTTAAAGGAGAATATTTAATAGCGTTATCTATAACATTGATAAAGACTTGCTGTATGAGTTCTATATTGCCTTCTATATAGTATTCATCACATTCAAATTCTATATTTAATTCCTTAAGACTCCATTGTTGTTCTAATAAAACAACAATGAGTCTTAATTGTTCTGTTATATTATATTGTTTTATATCTGTTAAAATAATTTGTTTTTCTATTTTAGATAAATCTAATATCTTAGTCGACATATCCACTAATCTTTCTGATTCACTTATTATAATGTTTAAATATTGTTTTTTCTCTTCTTGAGATATTTCGTCATTTAACATTAATTTCGCAAAACCCTTTATAGAAACTATTGGCGTTTTAAACTCATGTGAAAGATTATTTATAAAGTCTTTTCTAAGTAATTCAACACTCTCTAATTCACTCGCCATATGATTAAAGGATTCAGTGAGATTATCAAATTCATCAATACCTCTTAAATCAATACGTGTACTATAATCACCACTAGCGATTTTATCACTTGCTCGCATGACCTCTCGAAGTGGGGATAAGGGGTACTTAGAAAAGAAGATTGCAATAAGAGTCCCAAATGCCAAACTAACTAATGCAAAGAAAAAAATAGGTAACCTGTGTAATTGTTCTTGAAACAAATCAAATGAGTTTGTAACAAATAAAAACATAAAAACAAAGCACATTGCGGTTAACATAATAATAAATATAATGCCACCAAATAAGAAAGGAAGGTGAAATTTAGATGATTTCTTATTACAACATTTCATGTTTTATTTCCGCCTTGTATCCAATCCCACGAATCGCAACGATTTTGAATTCATCACAATCATGAAATCGATTTCTTAATCTATTGATATGAACATTCACAGTTGTATCTACACTGTCAGATTCCATACCCCATATTTCATCCATCAGCTGAATTCTTGTAAATATTTTATTTGGATAGGATAATAATTTGTATAATAGGTAAAACTCCTTTTGAGGAAGAGTTTGTGCTCTTTGATTCATATAAACTGTCAGGTTATCATAGTCCAATGTCATACTTCCAATCTTCAGCAAATGACTATGCGTAATTTGTGCCCTCCTTAATAACGCTTTTATCCTAAGCAGGAACTCTTCCTCATTCACTGGTTTCACCATATAGTCATCTGTTCCAACTATAAAACCACGGCATCTTTCTTCAGGTAACTGTTTTGCGGTTACCATTAATATTGGTGTATGGTTATGACAACCTCTTAACTGTTCAGTAAATTCATATCCATCCATGCTTGGCATCATGACATCCAATACAATTAAATCAATATGTATTTGATCGATGACCTCTAATGCTTCTATTCCATTTTTCGCAAGTGTGACATCATATCCTGCATGAGTGAGTAATGACTTCATAAGGATAGATGTGTTGGTATTATCTTCTACAACAAGTATTTTAAACATGTTTTTATCACCTCATATTAATTATACATATAAAAATAAACTATAAATTAACAAAATAGTTTATTTTCAGTTTTCTAATTAATGTTATAATGCATACATGAAAGGACGAATGTTATGTTAAATATACAAAATATAAGTAAACAATATAAAACTGGAGACTTTATTCAAGTGGCCCTTAATAATGTTTCTCTTAATTTAAGAGATAGCGAATTTGTCGCTATCCTAGGACCAAGTGGTTCAGGAAAAACAACACTCTTAAATATAATTGGAGGATTAGACCAGTATGATAGTGGTAATTTGATTATCAATGGTGTCTCTACAAAAGACTATAAGGATAGAGATTGGGATAGTTATAGAAATCATACAGTTGGCTTTGTATTTCAAAGTTATAACTTAATACCACATCAAAGTGTCTTATCAAATGTAGAACTTGCTTTAACTATTTCTGGAATGAATAAATCAGAAAGAAAAGAAAAAGCAATCAAAGCTTTAGAACAAGTTGGTTTAGATGATCATGTTCATAAAAAACCTAATCAATTATCCGGAGGTCAAATGCAACGTGTAGCAATTGCACGTGCTTTAGTTAATGACCCTGATATCTTATTAGCCGATGAACCAACTGGTGCACTTGATTCTGAAACAAGTGTACAAATCATGGAGTTATTAAAAGAAGTCGCAAAAGACAGATTGGTTGTTATGGTAACACATAACCCTGAACTCGCAGTTGATTACGCTACACGTATTGTTAAATTAAAAGATGGTGTTATCTTAGAAGATAATAATCCTTATGAAATAGAAGAAAACATTGTTTCAGAGCATAAGAACTTAGGTAAATCTTCTATGTCATTAAAGACTGCTTTATATTTAAGTTTTAATAATCTTAAAACAAAGAAATCAAGAACCTTCTTAACGTCTTTTGCTGGAAGTATCGGTATTATTGGAATCGCATTAATTATGTCTATCTCTAATGGTGTAAACACCTATATAGATGATATACAAAAAGATACAATGACCTCTTATCCTATATCAATACAGGAACAATCAATTGATTTAACTAGTATTATGAACAACAATAGAGATGTCGCAATGGATTCTATGAATGTTGATCATGAATTAAATGCTGTCTACTCTAATCATATGAGTTTAGAAATGGCATCAAATGCAACATCAAACATTGCAACAA
>CAMTOK010000156.1 GCA_947074115.1 uncultured Erysipelotrichaceae bacterium
GGATAGTAATTAAATAATTTAATTGTATCTGGATGTGCTAATTGTGTAAATAAATCAGATTCAACACATTGCATAACAAGTTCATAATATCTCTTATAAATATCATTAATATCTTTAACTTCCCATAAGAGTTCTTTTGAAAACCCCATATCATAAAGAATACCATCGATTGAATGTATTGCCCCAACAATAAAATCAAAATGATAATTTGATAAAATATCTTTTATAAGTTCCTCATGTGTTGGAACATAGCATACCTCTAACCCGTATCTCACTTCTATTGGTAAAT
Organism: uncultured Erysipelotrichaceae bacterium; assembly: GCA_947074115.1. Lineage (GTDB taxonomy): Bacteria > Bacillota_I > Bacilli_A > Erysipelotrichales > Coprobacillaceae > CAMTOK01. Next base: position 290 of record CAMTOK010000156.1, read on the forward strand.
CATAAGATTGTATCTCTTTCATAAGATCTACAAAATCTTGTATATGATCTTTGAATTTCATCTTCTTATTCTCTAACCATGTTTTTTGTACTTCATACTCTTTCAATTCTTTATAGATAGGTTCAAATTCAATAAATCTATGCGTATGATCTAATATTTGAATACAATCTAACCCCTTTTTTATGCCTTCTTCAACAAATTGCATGACATATTCTTTTGTTAAAGGACCCATCTCTAAATGCATATGTCCATCAATTAACATATTAATTCCCCCTCTTTTTTCCTAATTATAATAAAACACCAAAGAAAATTAAACTTATTTAATATATTTTTGGTTTATAAAAAGGAGTTATCCTTCCTTAGCTTGTAGAAATGGTTCGTACATCATAATAGCAGAGTTTTTAACAATCTCCTCTTCCCTTACTAAATTCTGTCCCTGATATATCTCTCTATAGATAGAATTATGCCTAATGTAACCACCCCAATAGGATTGTGTCATTCGATGTTCTTTTTCAATTATTTTATATTCATAAGGTATCTCTGAATTTGTACGCCATTCACCTTTTAAATACTTATTATCTAATTCTATTTTTAATTGAAAAGTATAAGGTGTATCGTTCCTTATCATTAAATCAACATGTGGATAATAACATGTTGCACCAGAACCAAAGGGTTGCGTTCTGTTGGAATCAGGGAAAACATCATATCCATGCCTATGCCTTTCTATAACCGTTAGAGGCGTATGGAGTGTCATCCAAAAGATGAGGTTCGACATTTGACACATCCCTCCACCTACACCTGGTCCAAAAGTTCCACTCTTTAATACCATTCCTTCAACATATCCCTTTTTCTTTGTTGGTTCTCCTATTGTATACCAGTAACTAAATGTTTCGCCTGGTTTAATGATTAAACCATCTAATTTTTGTGACGCTATTCTCAGATTTTTTACTTTATTATACTGATACCACATATCAACATCTTTTAATTTTCTAAGTAAAGGTGTTTTATGATCAAAAGTTTTATATTCTAAAATTGTCTTTTGTTTTTCTTTTGAGAGTCCATTTCTTATCCGAATCCAATATAAATATCTTTTATATTTATAGTATTTCATACCTAAATAAGCTCTCAATTTTGAACGTTGAATCGGTTTTTCCACAATAACACCCCTTTACCAATTTATACCATAATAGAATTAAATAAAATATAGACTTTTGTCAACACTACGTATAATCTATTACAGATTGTTTTCGTTGACTGAATCGTGTATAATAGGAATGCTTAAAAAGAGGTGAAATAATGAAAGATTTTTGGTACGAATTAAAACATGTTTGTAAACAAAGTGGTGCGAGATATGGGATTTTACACACACCTCACGGTGATGTTGAAACACCTATGTTTATGCCCGTAGGAACATTAGCGACAGTGAAAGGAATATCTCCCGAACAACTTAAGGATATGAACTCTCAAGTGATTCTGTCGAATACATATCACTTATGGTTAAGACCGGGTGAAGATGTTGTTAAAATGGCTGGTGGTTTACATAAATTTATGAATTATAATGGCCCTATTTTAACTGATAGTGGTGGGTTCCAAGTTTTCTCATTAGGGAAGACAAGAAAAATTGAAGAAGAAGGTGTCACCTTTAAAAGTCATGTTGATGGAAAAAAACTTTTCTTATCTCCAGAAAAAGCAATTCAAATTCAAAATGATTTGGGTGCTGACATGATTATGAGTTTTGATGAATGTGCGCCTTACCCATGTACTCATGAGTACATGAAGAACAGTGTAGAAAGAACTTTACGATGGGCAAAGCGTGGTCAAGATGCTCATTCTAGAGATGATCAAGCATTGTTTGGTATTGTACAAGGTGGCGAATTTGCTGATTTAAGAGAATACAGCGCTAAGGAATTAGTAAAAATGGATTTCCCTGGTTATTCAATCGGTGGAACGAGCGTTGGAGAACCTAAAGATATTATGTATAAAATGGTTGATGATGCAATTAAATGGTTACCAGAAGACAAACCACGTTATTTAATGGGTGTTGGTAATCCTATTGACCTTATTGAAGGTGCAATGAGAGGTGTCGATATGTTTGACTGTGTATTGCCAACACGCGTTGCTAGACACGGTGCACTGATGACTCATAGTGGACGAGTTAATATTAACAATGAAAAATATAAATATGACTTTACTCCATTAGATGAACATTGTGATTGTTATACATGTAAAAACTATACAAAAGCATACTTAAGACATTTACATAAATGTGATGAGATATTTGGTAAGAGCTTATTATCAATTCATAATGTCGCATTCTTATTAAAACTTAGTGAAGATATAAGAAACGCTATTAAGGAAGATCGTCTTTTAGACTTTAAAGAAGAATTCTTAGAACTTTATGGTAGAGACGTATATACGAGGGCATTCTAATGAAAATGAGTGAATTTGATTATCATTTACCTGAAGAATTAATTGCACAAACACCATTACAACAAAGAGAAACTTCAAGACTTATGGTATTAAATAGAGAAACGCAATCAATTGAAGACAAACATTTCTTTGATATTGTGAATTATCTTAAGCCAGGAGATATTCTTGTGAGAAACAATACAAAAGTCATTCCTGCGCGTTTATTTGGTGTTAAAGAAGAAACAAATGGACACTGTGAAGTCTTATTATTAAAAGATTTAGGTGATAATATTTGGGAATGTTTAGTCGGTAACGCTAAAATAGTCAAAATAGATACATTGATTACTTTTGGTGATGGTTCATTAAAAGCAAAATGTGTTCATATTGGTGAAGAAGGTATTAGACATTTTCAAATGATTTATGAAGGTATCTTCTTTGAGGTTCTTGATAAACTAGGAACAATGCCTTTACCTCCTTATATTAAGGAAAAACTTGAAGATAGAGATCGTTATCAAACAGTTTATGCTAAAATCGAAGGAAGTGCAGCTGCACCAACTGCGGGATTACATTTTACTG
>CAMTOK010000157.1 GCA_947074115.1 uncultured Erysipelotrichaceae bacterium
TGAATAGGTGAGTATCTCACATGTCGCTCCTTGTTTCATTTGTGAGTAATTTTCATCATCTCTATTAAAGATTCCAACACGACACATTTTAAAGAGCATTTTCTTGCATTCTCTATAATGTTCAAATGAACGATGTTCATTTTCACCTATATGATCTTCAGATAAATTTGTAAAGACTCCATAATCAAAATCTATTCCTGCAACACGGTTTAACATCAAGCCTTGTGATGAGACTTCCATGACACAGTATTCACATCCACATTCAACCATTTCATTCATTAATCTTTGTAATTCAAATGATTCTGGTGTTGTATTTTTTGTTTTCTTAAATTCACCATTAATAATAGAACCAATTGTTCCAATAATCCCAACCTTTTTACCGGCTTTTTCTAATATTGATTGAACCATATAAGATGTTGTTGTTTTTCCTTTGGTTCCTGTAATTCCTATCACACACATTTTTCTACTTGGATGATCAAAGAAAGCACAAGAGAGGATTGCTAATGCATAACGCGTATCCTGAACTTGTATAATCGTCACGCCGTCAATTGGCGCAACAGGTTTTTGTGTCACGATAACACCAACACCTTTTGAAATAACATCCTCTATATAATTGTGTCCATCAACATGAGCACCTTGTAAGCATACAAAAACACCACGTTGTTTCACCAATCGTGAATCATATGTAATATCAGTAATGGCAACATTCAAGTCACCACATATTTGTTTATAATCAATTTCTTTTAATAATTCTATAAGTTTCATTTTATCACCAAAAACATTATATCCCTTTTTTATTGAAAACAAAATAAAAACATGGAGAATATAAGAAAAAACTCACAGTGATGTGAGTTTTAAATCGCCCGCTTTTATATAGTTTAGTTTTCTAAATGCTTTATACATTGATAAACAAATAACCATAGGTAAAACGATATCTATTAATATAATAACAATCCAATATGATGATCCCATGACTTGGATAGCTTCAAGTATTCCAACCAAGCCCGCTGTTCCCATTCCTGAACCAACAGCTGTACATTTGATATGGAAAATAGAAGTTGATAATAATCCACCAACCATTGATGCGACAATAGGTGGTAACCAAATTAATGGTCTTTTTATAATATTCTTAAATTGTAGCATGCTTGTTCCAATACCAATAGCGATGACATCGCCTATTGTATTATCTTGATATGACATCACCGCAAGACCTACCATTTGTGCACAACATCCTGCTAATGCTGCTCCAGCAGCTAAACCTTCTAACCCTAGCATAATCCCTATCGCTGCTGATGATATCGGTGCTGTTAACGCCATTCCCATTAAGACTGCGACAACAACTCCCATAAACATTGGTTGTAATGCGACACCTTGATTGATTAATGATCCAACCCAATTGATTAACTGTGCAATATAAGGACCAATAAATGAAGCAAATAACCCTGCACTCACAATCGATACAAATGGAACGAGTAGGATATCAACTGGTGTCTTCCCTTGAACCATACGTGTTAACTCTACTGCAACAATGACTGCACAGTACGACGCTATAGGATTCCCTGTCGTTAATCCATATCCTGATGAAGATAGAGTTATTGTTCCAGCACCAATGCTTCCTGCAATGATTGCTGATATCAAATTAAGTCCTTTAGCATCAATGACGTATGCTACGCCCACACCAATCGCTGGTCCCATAAGGTACATTGCCATCTGTCCCCATTGAATAAGAGCGTTAATTGATAAGAACACACCGATTTGTTTTAATATTGTTCCAATGATTAAACTTGCAAAAAAACCATATGCCATTCCATTAAGAGATTTAATAAAGTAATTTTCTTTTTTCCCGTTCGCCATAATATTCCTCCGTTAAACTATCATACATAATTTAATAAAAAAAGGCAAATTATGACATTGATAATGTCATATTTTTTGCCCACTTCCCTTTTCTATAGAAATAACTTGCTACAAAGAGTTTCACTATATCTAACGATTCCACTATGATATATAACGTTACTAATGGAAGCGTTGTATACATTGATAAAACTGTTGAAACAACAACACCAGCACACCATAAGAATCCTGAATCGACAATCATAGTTGATAATGCATCGCCTCCGGCTCTTAAAACAAAGAAGATACATACATTGTAAACGTAAACTGGAATTAAACATGATTTAATTCGAAGTAGCGTTACAATGGTTTGTTTAATGACATCACTGACGTTATAAAGATTTGCGATATATGGAGCGACAACGATAAATGTTAATCCAATACAAGCGCCGACCATCATTCCAAGCACAATCAGTTTATTGGCGTTATCCTTTGCTTCATCTATTAAGTCTGCACCAAGCCTATTTCCTACCATGATTGAAATGGCACTGGATAGACCTCCAAAGATCATATAACCAATTTGCATAACTGTATCGACAACACTGATTGCAGATATAAGACTCTCATCACAACGAACATAAGATAAGAATAATAATGTTAATCCTAATGAGAAGAAGATTTCATTTACTGTTAATGGTATTGCTTTTGAAATCATTGATTTTATAAGTTGAATATCTAAATGAAAGAGTTCTTTAATTTGTAATGAGAACGTGTATTTATTCCTTATTAATATACCAATATAAATGCACATTTCTACTGTTCTTGCGATTAAGGTTGCTATTGCAGCACCTTTTACACCTAACTCTGGGAAACCAAAATGTCCATAAATCAGTAAATAATTAAATGTAGTATTAATAATAACAACAAAGATACCAATGTATAGCTGAATCTTATTGACCCCGATAGCCCTAAGTGCCATCATAATACTAAACGTAATCGCAAATGGGATATACGTCATTAAAGCTATACTTACGTATGAGACACTTAATGCGATGACCTCAGAATTACTAGAGAATATAGAAATGATCTGTTGAGGGAACAATAATAAAGCAATCATAAAGCATAGTGCGATAACAAATCCACATACTAAGTTTATATTTAAGATTCGCTGACATTTCTCTTTATCTTTTGCACCGTAATATTGTGCTATAAATATACCAGCTGCTCCACAGATCCCAAATAAAGTTGAATTAAAAATAATATAAACTTTATTTGCAACAGTGACAGCCGTTAACGCTTGACTTCCTACACTCCCAATCATTAAGTTATCAATTAGATTAACAAAGCTTGTTACAAACTGTTGCATCATAATCGGTATTGCAATAGCGAGTGTTGTTTTGTAAAAAATCTTATCCCCTATATATTTTTTAAGTAATGC
>CAMTOK010000158.1 GCA_947074115.1 uncultured Erysipelotrichaceae bacterium
TCAATTAGAGAGTTCATTAAATGGAACGTTTATGGAGAACTTTGAATCAGCATCATTAGATCAATTTCCCTTTCGTGATCTTATGAGAACGATAAAAGCAGTCACATCACTTTATGGTTTTCAACAACTCGATAATAATGGGATCACCATACAAAATGGTATTGCCTCCCAAATAGAGTATCCATTAAATCAATCATCTTATGAATATGCGCTATCACGTTTTTCTTATTTATATGAAACATATCTTCAAAATAACAAAGACATATATGTCTCAATCGTTCCTGATAAAAACTATTTTACTTCTCAAAATTCTCTTACACCATCTTATGACTATCAATATGCTTTTCACTTATTAGAAGAGGGAATGGATTACGCTAAAATGATAGATATTGCCTCTCTATTATCAATAGAAGATTACTACAAAACAGATACCCATTGGAAACAAGAATCGTTACAACCAATCGCTTTAGAAATCGCAAAACAAATGAATATCTCATTAAGTACTGAATTCAAAGAAAAAGACTTAGATGTCCCATTCTACGGTGTGTACTATGGACAATCAGCCTTACCGCTTAAACCAGATAATATCACTTATCTAACAAATGAGATTATTGAATCTTGTATTGTGACAAATTATGAAACAAAAGAAACCTTAGGTATATATAATCAAGCTAAATTAAACAGTATAGATCCCTATGAGTTTTATCTCTCTGGTGCTTCCCCAATCATAACGATAGATAATCCTCTTTCTACAATTAATAAAGAATTAATTGTATTTCGTGATTCTTTTGCGAGCAGTTTAATTCCCCTTCTTGTAGAAGGGTATTCACGTATAACGCTTATTGATATACGTTATATATCAAGTGAATATTTAGATGACTTTATCACAAAAGAAAGTGCTGATGTTTTGTTTCTTTATAGCACACTGATTTTAAATTCTAGTGCCGTACTAAAGTAAAAAGTTCCTTTAAAGGAACTTTTTATGCTTTCTTAACAACTTCAGATTTTAATTTCATTGCACCAAAACCATCGATACGACAATCAATGTCATGACCATCAGTAGAATCGTAGTTTAATCTAATATTTTTAACCTTTGTACCAACTTTTATAGAAGATGAACTTCCCTTAACCTTTAAGTCCTTGATCACTGTCACGCTGTCACCATCTTGTAAAGGATTTCCATTAGCGTCCTTAATGACTTGAACATCGCTTGTCATACTTTCTAATGTCCATTCATGAGCACATTCAGGACAGATAAGCAGTTGACCGTCTTCATATGTATAAGGAGATTGACACTTAGGACATTGTGGTAATTGTTCCATATTTTGTACCTCTTTTCTTAATCTATATTAGTTATACTAAAAATTGATTTAATAAGCAATATAAAAAGACGTAAAGACGTCTTATTTTTGAATCTGAGCCATGATTTCGCTAAAGTCAGTTATTTCTTGGTTGTTTGTGTAATGAACGCTAAAAGTGTCATTTTCATCATATCTCGGTATGATATGAATATGGAAATGAAAGACTGATTGACCAGCAATTTCATTCGTATTCGTGATGACATTAAAACCTGTTGCTCCAAGTTTTTCTTGTAACAAAAGGGCAATTTTTTGAACTTGTTCCATCATATGAGATAGGACTGACGAATCAACCTCAAGAATGTTTTTGAAGTGTTGTTTAGGAATCACAAGAGTATGTCCTCTTGTTGTTTGACTAATATCAAGCATTGCTAAACAAAGATCATCTTCATAGATCGTATAAGAAGGAATTTCCTTATGACCTATTTTACAAAATATACAATTATCCATATCTTCTCTCCTTTTTGTCTATTATAACATATCAATTTATAAAAAAAAGACTAAGTTAAACTTAGTCAATATATCCACTTGATAATGATTTGATTGCATCTTTTAATGTTTTATCATGAACAGTGAAGTTATGTTGTTTTAAATAATAAGATTCAACAGTTTCTTGGATTGTTGAATTATAAGATAAAGTAGAATAATATTCTTCTAAATCTTCCATAGCAGTATCATAAATATATAATACAGCATAAGTGTCATCACTTAATTTAACAGCACTACTATAAATGCCATCTTTTCCAACTTTTCTTAAATCAGATAAAATAGAAACAAGATTGCTATCGATATATGAATCTTTAGTCACGATATCTAAATCTTCAGCATCTTCACCATATTCTTTCATTTTTGCATCAAATAAATCTAATGTTGTTAATTCTTTAATTAAATTTAATGCAGTTGATTCTTTATCAACAATAATCATTTTTAAACGATTAACTTTATATTCATCCATAAGATCATCAAAGTTTTCTTCAATATACTTATATCTTAATAATTCTTGTTTAGCATCAGGTTTTAATGCTTTTTCAATATATTCATCAGCATCTTTAAATCCTAAATAAGTTGCATAATTATCTAAATCACCATCAGCGTATTCTGTATATAGTTCAACTCGTTTTTGGATTAAAGCTTCTAAACCAGATTGATCTTCTACTTCTAAATCAGCAATAGAATCCAAAACATCAGCAACCAATTGTCCTGAACCATATTTTTCTAATAAGAATTCAAAATATCCTTGTTTTGTTACTGTTACACCACTACCACTAATTAAGGTATCGCTTCCATCAGCGATTTTAAGACTATAACCAGTTGCTCCACATCCAACAAGAAGAGCACTAATAAACATAAATCCAATTATTTTTTTCATTATGAATTACCTTCTCTTTCTTCTTTTTTAGCATTATAAGCATCAGTAAGAACATCATTAATCATGGCTTCAACTTCTTCACTATGGAAAGTCACTTCATAAGTATTAAATGCATCGTAGATAATATAATCATTATAAACAAGTAAAGGAGAATCAATATCAACTGATTTTAATTCACTTTTGATAACATCTTTATCAGTACTTGTACAATTAATGAAATAGTAACCATCAGTTCCTTTAATGGCACCAGATACTTCACCAGCTTTTAAACTTAATGCTTCTTTTTCTACATCACTACCATATAAGCTAGAAAGATTAGATGTAGAATCAACGACACCAATATTTCCTTTAGAAGTATTAGAAGAATCATCAGAATATTCTTTAGCGATTTCACCAAATGTTTTACTTGTTGCAAGTAAGTTTTTCACTTCATCTAATTTATCTTGTTCTTCATCAGTTGGTTTTTCAACATCAGTCATAGAAATTTTAATGATAC
>CAMTOK010000159.1 GCA_947074115.1 uncultured Erysipelotrichaceae bacterium
ATTTTGTTGTAAAACAAAATAGGAGGTGTTTTTTTGATGAAGACAATGACTTTAAAGGAAAAGGAGAAAGTCGTTAAAGCAATTTATCAGAAATATCAGAAAGCAGAATTAGACAGTTTGTATTTTCATCAACACCAAAACTATTATCCGCATGTGGATCTCTTTAAAGTAAAAGAATCATCTCATAATTATCATGATGCGATGTACTTAAGACAATTAGAAAGGAAAAATGATATTGATGAATACATAGACATGGTCCACGTTGTCCATAGTCATTTAAGTGAAGAAAATAAGTTCTTTATGCAAAGAGAGTATATAAGTAGTGATGATCGATTGTGGTGGATGGATTATTATTCTAAAGCAAGTTATTATAGGACAAAACATAAAGCTATTGATGAATTCTTATTGTATGCTTCTGGTATATTAATTGAATCTAATTTAGTGAAAACATGAATTTTATTGTTATTTGTGCATATGTTATATATAATATCTATATATTAACAAAAGGAGTTTTAACATGATCAAAAACGTAATAGGTGGTATCGCAGTCGGCATCGCAAATGTCATTCCTGGTGTATCAGGTGGAACAATGATGGTTATACTCGGTATCTTTAATAGAACAATGGAAGCAATATCAGGTGTATTCAAAAAACATAATGATCAAAGAAAAGAAGATATTATATTCTTAGCACAAGTTTTAATTGGTGCTGCAGTTGGTTTGGTTGGATTTGCGAAAGTTTTAGAATTCTTATTTAACACTTATCCAACACAAACAATTTATTGGTTTATAGGACTTGTTGTTTTTAGTATTCCTTTATTCATGAAAGGTGAAATGAAAGGAAGTAAAATTCATGTTGTTGCCTTAATCGCTGGTATGGCATGTGTTCTTGCATTAGAATTTTTCTCACCAGATCAAGGTATCGTTGATGTCAATCCAACATTCCCTGATTTAACGATTGGTTTATTTGTCACAATGGTGATCGTTGGTATCATTGGTGGAGGAACGATGTTAATGCCTGGAATTAGTGGCTCACTCGTCTTATTGATCATTGGAAAGTATTATTTATTTAAATCATATTTAGCTCATGTCACTTCATTTCAATTAAATATCTTAATTCCATTAGTGTTTGTCGCTATTGGTATGGCTATTGGTATTGTTTTAAGTGCAAAAATATGTGATTACTTTATTAAAACAAATAAAAGAGCATTCTTAAGTTTTATATTAGGTTTAATATGTGCATCATCAGTTGTCTTGATTCCTTTTGATGCTGTATATACATTACCACTCGTGATTTCTTCAATCATTTGTTTTTGTTGTGGAGGACTCATTGTAGTTGGTTTAGGAATGATGAAAAAATAACGCAGTAGCGTTATTTTCTTTGTTAGGGGGATAAATTATGAACGTTGAGATTATAAATGTAGGTACTGAATTACTATTAGGTGAAATCGTTAATACGAATGCCACGGAATTGCAACAATTATGTAAAGAGTATGGATTTAATGTTTATTATCAAAGTGTTGTTGGGGATAACCCAAAACGATTACTAGGATGTCTAGAAACAGCATTTAATAGAGGTGCTGATATTGTCATGACGACAGGTGGACTTGGTCCTACACAGGATGATTTAACAAAAGAATTATCTGCAGAATTTCTAGGACTGTTAATGGTCTATGATGAAGATGAAGCAGAAAAAGTCAAACGTAAATGTGAATTTTGTACTGGGTCATCACTTATATCACAAAATAACTATAAACAAGCATTCTTTCCTGAGTGTTCAATTGTTTTAGAAAATGATATGGGAACAGCGAATGGATGTATAATGAAGAAAGATCATAAAATGATTATTAATCTTCCAGGTCCACCAAAGGAAATGAAATATGTTATAGAACATTCATTAAAACCATATTTAGAAACATTGAGACAGGAAAAGATATGGACAAGTGATTTGATTTTTATGTTAATCGGTGAAAGTAAAGCAGATGAAATGATTACAGATATTATTGATCGTCAAGATTTAGTAAGTATCGCTATGTATGCATCAGAAGAATATGTCCGTGTCAGACTGGCAGTTAAGGCTGAAAGCAAGGAAGATGCTGATAACATGATGTTTACAACAAAGGAAGATATTAAGGAAAGGCTCGGAGAATATCTTATTGATGTTTCTTTGGAACAAGCAATCACATCACTTATTTCATCGATTTATATAGAAAATAAAACAGACTTAGAGTTAAACTTTGATTTCTTATCACATTGTGAAAACAAAGAAAGTTCACTACAAATGACAATAACAAGCACAAAAGAAGAAATGGGTGAAATTGTTCATCTTAAAATTAATGACGATGAATTTCTAATTCCGACATTTGTGAAAGCGTCCTACTCTTTATCAAGAGTACAGGCGAGAATCAATGTGAGACTCTATAAATATTTAAAGGAACACATGATGTAAGAGTTTACATTTCAAAAATATCCAAAAGTATTGAATTATTCGACATTTTTTTCATTTTTCACTTGCAATTTTTCAAAATATAAATATAATAAACAATGTCCTAAAAAGAGGATGTTGTTAACAAACAACTATAATATAATAGTAACGGTCACCTTAATGGGGGCAGCAGCCCATTAAGAATAGAGAACAGCAGCTCTATGACCCATAAAAAGAAGAACATTGGCCATGTTCTTTTTTTTGTTTTCATAGATATTATTGTTTGACTATGTTAATCTAAAAGAAGAGGTAAGGAATCATGACAACGCATAAATATCTAAAAATAAAACAGTATATCCTTGATAATATTCACTCTGGAGATTATTTGATAGGAGAAAAGATTGAATCAGAAAATACACTTATGAATCGATTTCAGGTGTCGCGAATGACGGTGAGACAGGCAATCGGTGAACTACAAAAAGAAGGTATTCTCAAGACAATAAAAGGCAAAGGGACTTATGTACAAGAGAGCGAGATTGGTTCTAATGGTGCTTTTTTAATGAGTTTTACTGAAAAGGCACTATTTAACAATCTCGTACCAAGTAGTCAAATTATAAGTTTTAAGAAAATACTTTCCACTGAGTATATGAATAGTGTTTTCTCTTTTGAACAGAGTGAGGAGATCTATCAAATTATTAGAGTACGATACATAAACACTCTACCAGCAGCCTATGAAGAATCTCTTATCCCTTGCCGTTTAATTGGAGAAATAGATGAGTCAGATCTTAATG
>CAMTOK010000160.1 GCA_947074115.1 uncultured Erysipelotrichaceae bacterium
TCATAATGGTCGTTTATATCTTGAGCAGTAATAGGATAGTGGTCATAACGATCAGCGCTCCACATTTTAAATGTGACTTCATCTTTAATCCATGAAACAACTTGAGTTGCATCAATGGCTTTATAAGGTCTTAATCTTATCATGGTATTCCCCTCTTCCATTCCTTGATTTAAATATCATATCATATGATATTCTCATATAAAAGATGTCCTCATAAAAAAAGAAGATATACATCTTCTTTATCTATATCTCTTATTACTTTGTTTATTTGAATTGTTGTTCTTAGAAGAACCACTTCTTCCTTTAATGTGTCTCTTCCCATTATTTTGAGGATTTGATTTCTTTTTTGTTTCACTTTGAGGTTTCTCTTTGTTTTGAGATCTTTGTGAATTTTGATTAGGTCTTGTTCTTCCTTGTTTAGGAGAGAAATCTTCCATAGGATATTTATCATTTTCTTTCACTTCAATAGATTTATTAATTAATTTCTCTATTTGTTTTAGGTAACCTTTTTCTTGGAAACTACATAATGAAATCGCAATACCTTCATTTCCTGCTCTACCAGTTCTCCCAATTCTATGAACATATGTTTCAGGGAATTCTGGTAAATCATAATTGATAACATATTGTAAATCTTGAATATCAATTCCTCTTGATGCGATATCAGTTGCGACAAGAGCGTGTAATTGATATGTTTTAAATTCTTCTAATGCAGTCACTCTGGCATTTTGTGATTTATCACCATGAATTGCTTTTGCTTTTAGTTTTCTCTTACTTAAATCTTTTGCGATTTTATCGCAACCTCTTTTTGTACGTGCAAAGATCAAAACTGTTGCGTGTTTGTTTTCCTTAAAGAAATCTGCAACCAAATCAATCTTATGTTTCTTATCAACAAAGTAAACGTATTGTTCGATCTTCTCTGCAGTTGAAGAGACTGGAGTGACCTCAACAACAGTTGGTTTGTGCAACACTTGTGCTGCGATATCTTCCATTTCCTTTGGCATAGTTGCTGAAAAGAGTAATGTCTGTTTCTTCTTTGGTAATAACTTCATAATTCTTTTCACATCACGAATGAATCCCATATCTAACATACGATCTGCTTCATCTAAAATAAAGATTTCAATTGATGATAAATCAATAATTGATTGATTTACCAAATCTATTAATCTCCCTGGTGTCGCAATTAAAATATCAGTTCCTTTATTTAACGCTTGAACTTGTTTCCCTTGACCAACACCACCAAAGATCACATTTGTTCTTAACGGAAGTTTTTCTCCATAAGTTTCAAAGCTTTCATGAACTTGTAATGCAAGTTCTCTAGTTGGTGTTAAAACCAAAGCACGTATTGGACGAGGATGTCCACCAACCTGTGCTTCATTTAATCGTTGTAACGTAGGAATCGCAAATGACGCTGTTTTCCCAGTACCTGTTTGTGCAAGTCCTAAGATATCTTTTCCTTGTAATGCGACAGGGATTGTTTGTTCTTGAATAGGTGTAGGGTTTGTATAGTTTTGTTTCTTAAGTGCATCAAGTATTGATCCACTCACTCCTAAATCTTTAAATTCCATAACTATCTCCTATTCTTTTTCTCTTGTTTATAATATAACTCTTCATACTCACTCGTGTTAGCGTAACTTACTTTTCGTAATCTTCCTTTTAAAGGAACAGTTTGTAATGCTTTAAAAACAAGTTCACCTTTATTATTTAAGATTTCTACGAAAGTTGATAAATCAATAATACTGATAACTCCAATATCATCAACACTCATACCTTCTAGGTTACAAAGTGTTCCAACAACATCTGCTGGTCTCATCTTTTGTTTTTTACCACAATTGATATGTAATTTTGTAATTTCATTATTAAAGTCTAAGCCTTTATTTTTTCTGATTGTTGGTTTTGATTCAACAAGTTTTCTAAATGAAGTCATCTTAGATTTAATCTCTTCTTTATGAGGTAATTGAACAAGTTCAATAGGAGAAGCTGTATACTCTAATATATCTTCTAACATATCTTCATCTTGCACACTGACTAATGAGACTGCTTTTCCTAATTTCTCATGTCTTGCTGTTCTCCCAATTCTATGTTTATATACTGCAGGATCTCTTGGTAAATCATAGTTAATCACAAGTTCGATATCTTCAATATCTAATCCTCTTGCTGCAACATCTGTTGCGATTAAGTATCTAAACATACCATGTTTAAAATCAGCAATTGTTTTTGTTCTATCTTTTTGTTCCATTCCACCATGAAGCGCTCTTGCAGGAATACGTTTTCTTTGTAAGTAATCCACAACACCTTCAACTGTATTTCTTGTATTACCAAAGATAATACAACTTTCTGGTTGTTCATTGACTAGTACATCATATAATAATGTTCTTTTTGTTTCCTCAGTCGCATCGTATCTCACTTGTTGAATACGATCAGTGACAACGTTTTTAGATTCTACAATAACGCGTTTAGGATCTCTCATATATTTTTTACATAATTCTTCTATATGATCAGGCATAGTAGCTGATAACAAAATCATATGTAATTTAGGTGACAATTCACCTAATATTGTTTCTATTTGATCAATGAATCCCATGTTTAACATTTCATCAGCTTCATCAATAACAACTGTTTTGATTTCATCTAATATAATTGTTCCTTGTTCAATATGATCAATTAAACGTCCTGGTGTTGCGACAACAACATGACATCTTTGTCTTAATTGTTTTCTTTGTCCTTCAAAAGATGTTTTACCAAAGATAGCCTCTACCTTTAATCTTTTAAACCTTCCAATATTAAAAATATCTTCTTTTATTTGTAGAGCAAGTTCTCTTGTTGGTGTTAAAACAAGAGTTTGGGGATCTCTCATGTTCCACTCTAACATCTCACATACTGGTATAGCGAAAGCTGCTGTTTTCCCACTTCCTGTTTCAGATTGAATGATTAAATCTTTTCTATCTAATAAGGTAGGGATCACATCTTGTTGAACTTGTGTCGGTGTATGATAACCTAACATATCTAGTGATTTTAGTATGTCTTCACCTAATTCATAATCTTTAAATTTTATATTCGTCATAATTTCTCTTTTCTAAGTAATCTTTATTACATAACGTCTAGTATAACATAATGGTATAAAAAACCAACAATTTTAAAAATGAATTTCTTT
>CAMTOK010000161.1 GCA_947074115.1 uncultured Erysipelotrichaceae bacterium
TCTTGAGAAGCATGTCCAGATGTGTGTAAGTTGTTGAAGGCAGTATTTACCAATACTTTCGCTCCAGCTCTAAAGAGTTTATTAACAACTTTGCTGACACTTCCAGCATTCCCAGGGATAGGGCTTGATGAGAAGACAACAGTGTCACCAGGTTTAATAGAAATTTGTTTATGAGTACCATTAGCAATACGACTTAGAGCCGCTAAAGCTTCTCCTTGACTCCCTGTACATAAAATAAGAATTTCATTGTCAGGTAAACGTTTTGCTTCTTCATTTTTAATAAAGAATTTGTCAGGACATTTGATATAACCAAGTTTTCTAGAAACTTGAATATTATTCTCCATAGAACGTCCAAAGACTAAAATCTTTCTATTGAATTTAACAGCAGCTTCAACAATTTGTTGTACACGATGGACATTTGACGCGAAAGTAGCGACAATTAAACGTCCTTCAGTTTTTCTGAATTCTTCTTGAACACTGTATGCAACTTGCTTTTCACTTATAGAGAAGCTAGGTATCTCAGCATTAGTAGAATCACTCATCAATAACGTAACACCAGTTTCACCTAGAAAAGACATAACTTGATAGTCAGCAGGATCACCTACAGGTGTTAAGTCAAATTTAAAATCTCCAGTAGAAACAATTCTACCATTTGGTGTATTAATAATAATTCCTAATGATTCAGGAATAGAGTGGTTTGTTTTAAAGAAACCAACATTGAAGTGTTTTGTTTTTATTTGAGATAAATTATCTATTTGAATCAATTTAGTTGATTGAGTTAAACGTCTTTCTTCTAATTTTCTTCTAATCATTGCACATGCAAGAGGAGATGCGTAGATGAATTGAATATCTACAATTTGAAGTAAGAAAGGAATACCACCAATATGATCCTCATGACCATGGGTAATGAATAATCCTTTTATTTTCTTTTGGTTTTTCTTTAAATAAGTGTAATCAGGGATAACATAATCAATCCCAGGAAGTCCATCTTCAGCAAATTTTACACCTGCATCAATAATGACAATTTCATCATCATGTTCAACACAGTACATGTTCTTCCCGACTTCATTAAGTCCTCCTAAAGCAAAGACTTTTGTATCTAATGCATATTCATCAACTTTATTTGATTGTTTCGTTTTATTTGTTTTTGGTTTTGTATTATTAGTTCTTTTACGTGGTGCTTGACCACTACGAGGCGCTTGAGCCATATAATTCTCCTTTCATAATCTTTTGAAGTATACCTTAATAGTATTATTTTATAATAAAACAAGTGAGCTTGGCAAGCCAACTCACTCGCTATTAAATAATTTTGTTACAAGCAGCAATTGCCAATGAATTTGGTCCAATGTGGCATGAGATGCTTAATGGCAATTGTGCGATTTCTATATCATGTCCAACAAAAACATCTTGTAATTCTTTTTGTAATTCAAGAGCTTGCTCTTCATCATATGTATACGCAATTCTAATACGAGAGTTTGAAAAATTCTCATGATCAGTATCAATTCTTTCTTTTAAATCGTGAATAACAGCATCTAACATAACTTTTGATGCTTTACTCATAGTTCTTGCTTTAGCAAAAGTATCTAATTTTTCACCTTGTATTGTTAAGATAGGTTTGATTTTTAATAAACCACCTAAAACAGCGACAGCTGGTGTAATTCGACCACCTTTTTTTAAATATTCTAAAGTATTAACAGTGATGTAAATTGTCGCATTTAGTTTATTATCCATTAAAATATTATGTATTTCTTCACCGGTTTTACCTTGTTTCGCTAATTCTATAGCATCAAGTACATCACATTTTTGTGTTACTGATATTCTTTGAGAATCAACAACAAAGACTTTACCTTTAAACTCTTCATCATCAGCTAACATCATAGCTGTTTGACATGATCCACTTAATCCACTAGACATAGGGATGTGTACGACTTGATCATGATCTTTTAATAAGTCTCTGAACATAGAGACAACGACTCCTGCAGCGGGTTGAGATGTGAAAACATCGGCTCCATTCATCAATTTATTATAGAACTCTTCTTGTGTAAGATTAATACCCTCTAAATATTCAATTTTATCTATAGTGAAAGGCATTGGTAAAACATAGATTCCAAGTTCCTTAGCAAGTTGTTGAGTAATTCCAGAATTACTGTCTGTCATAATAGCAACTTTCATATGGTCCTCCTTATTCAATCGTATTGACAAACCTATTTTATCTTATTTCCCAAATAATGCAACCTTTTTGTATACCGATGTTGGAATTCTAATAAAAGTCATATATAATGATTATATTATTATATAGAAAGGGAATCAGTATGGAACAATTAAAAAATGGTTTGTTTAGTAAGTTATCTGCGTATGGTGCTAATATTATTGAGGCCCTAGTCGTCTTTATTATAGGATGGTACCTCATTAAGATAGCAATTGGAATAATTACGAGAATGATGAGAAAATCAAAAGTTGATGAAATTATCATTACGTTTATTCGTTCATTTGTTGGAGTTGGGCTTAAAATTATCTTAGCAATTACTGTTATATCAGTATTGGGAATCGATAGCACATCATTATTAACAGTATTAGCAACTGCGGGAGCAGCAATCGTATTAGGATTAAAGGATTCAATGAGTGGAATCGTATCGGGAATTACTATTTTGTTTGCGAAACCATTTACTAAAGGAGATATCATTGAAGTGAAAGGGTATATGGGACGTATTGAAGAAATACAGTTGTTATATACAATTCTTATGACTTTCGATAATAAAATGGTTGTGATCCCTAATAATGAATTGTCTTCTTCTACTTTTGTGAATTATTCACATGAAGATGTAAGACGTGTCGATTTAACACTGGATGTTCATTATGATTCAGATATAGATGAAGTTAAGCGTGTGATCAATCAGTCGATTGTGAGACATCCCTTAGCACTAGAAGATCCTGAGCCTTATATAAGAGTCTCAGCATATAATGATAGTTCTATCACTCTAACTGTAAGAGTATGGACAAAAACTGACGATTATTTTCTTTTAAAAGATGATTTATTAGAACAAATTAAATTTAACTTCGATAAGAATGGTATTAACATTCCTTATCCACAATTAGATGTACATATTAAATCATAAACTGGGTATCTTAAGGATAGCCAGTTTTT
>CAMTOK010000162.1 GCA_947074115.1 uncultured Erysipelotrichaceae bacterium
ACCAGCTCCACTATATCCAATAAAACCAAAGATTTCACCATCTTTTATTGTTATATTAATATCATCACAAGCTTTAATATCACCTTTTTGTGTATTAAATATTTTGCTCACATGTTTTAATTCGATCATACGCTACCTCCCATGTATAAATAAAAAACTCGTCCTTATGCAAAGGACGAGTACTATACCCGTGTTACCACCTTAATTCATTGTTATCTCGCAATAACAACCTCATCACGTACAATCATACGTTCGTCATATAACGGTGACCACCGACATGAGCTCAACATTCACACATGTAACTCCAAGACCATCTTCATCTCTATCAACTTATCTCTTTTCACCAACCAGAGATTCTCTACGAAGTTTATTTAAAGATTACTCTTCTCTTCACTGTTGTTGCATTTATATTACTGTTATTTCTTACAATTGTCAACACTTTTGATTTTATTTTATACAAAACCGTGTTCAACATGTATAACGCAAAAGTAATTCTTATCACACTCTAGCATAAGCTTTGATATTTTGTCTTTTATAATCTGGTGATCACATGTATCACATGCAGGAATCAAAACATCAAATATGAGATTCGTATGAGTTGGACCATCTACAATTCTAAAGTCATGTATACTATAACGTTCATCAATACTTTTTATAACTTGAATAACTTGTTCTCTTAATTTCTTTGTTAAGGGATCATTTGTATTAATTGGATCCATATGAATTGTTGTGAGTATATTGTATGTTTTTAAGATATCTCTTTCAATCAAATCAATTTGATCATGAACTTCAGAAATATCCTCATGACAATCCACTTCAGCATGAAGTGTCATATATAATCTACCCGGTCCATAATCATGCATCATAAAATCATGTATACCAATCACCTTATCATATGACATGACAAACTGATGAATTTCATCAACTAACTCTTTACTTGGAGCTTGCCCGAGTAATGGATTAACTGTGTCTTTGAAAATATCCACACCTGATTTTAAAACAAACAATGAAACAAGTGTTCCCATTATTCCATCTACAGGTAAATCAGTCACCAAACTTAAACACAATGAAATAAGTGTTGCTGATGTTGTTAATACATCATTCATACTGTCTTGTGCTGCTGCTTTTAATGAAGATGAATCTATTGTCTTACCAGCGCTCTTATTATACATATACATCCAGATCTTTACTAAAATAGAAAGGATTAAGACAATAACTGCACTCCATTGAAACAATACTGCTTCTGGTTTAAATATACGCACAACTGATTCTTTTAATGATGAAAAACCAACCATTAAAATAATAAATGCAATAATTAACCCAGCAATATATTCATATCTTCCATGTCCATAGGGATGATCTAAATCAGCGTGTCTTCCGGCAAGTTTAAATCCAAACATTGTCGCTAAATTACTTCCCATATCTGATAAGTTATTTAATCCATCTGCTTGAATTGCGACTGATTGTGTTATAAATCCAAATATTAATTTAAAGACAACCAAAAAGGCATTACATATAATTGACAGTATTGAACATATAAGTCCATACTTTTCTCTAATACGTGCATCGCTTCTTGATGCGTCTTTTGGTATAACTTTTGATACAATAAAATTAAACATAGTCTCACCTTAAAAGATAGTACTCATTTTCTTTAAATAAACATCTCTACCTTTTCTTTCAATTAGGCCATTATCAGCCATTTCATCTAAATAACCAGAAATCTTGTTTTGATCAACTTCTTTATTCGCAAGATCTTTTAAAATATCAATAACTCTTGGATTATCATCTTTAATATATCCATGATTATCTTTATCATATAATGGGGTTTCAATAAGAACATTTAAACATGCAACGTAAGCCCATTTTACTTCTAAACGGATTAATTTGTATTGCATTGTATCAAACAATGCACTTGGCATATAATATTGTTTATCATTTTTTAATTCTTCAATATCTTTTTTAGTATATAATTCCATAGTCTTCTCCATTATTCTTTATCAATTTTTTGTTTTGTAAATGTCGTTACATCATCAAAACCAATTCTACTGAGATGATGATTAACATCTTCTACATGTTGACCAACACGATCACTTGTATGTGAATCTGTTCCAACTGTTATAATCCTTCCTCCTAAATCATAATACCTTTGTACAATGTCATAATTGGGGAACCCTGCAGTATCTCTTAATGCATATCCTGATGTATTGATTTCTATTCCTTTGCCTTTAGAAATCAATGTTTTTAAGATTTCATCAATAAGACTATTGCATTGATCATAGTTAATTTGTTTATCAACATATGGTCCATAACGACATATATAGTCTAAATGACCTAAGCAATTAAAACAATCAAAAGTTTGTACACATGTTAAAGTTTCATTAAAAAAGTCTAAATGTGCCTGTTCTTTTGTTTTGTTTTTAAAGAAATCAGCCGGATCATAAAACTCTTGTTTTGAGATCACATGAATTGAACCTATAACATAATCATAATCATTTGATTCAATATAATGATTAATTTCATTTATATAATTCATATCTAAACCAATCTCTAATCCTATTTTAATACAAATCTTATCCTTATATTCATTAACCAATTGTTTTAATTGTAAAAAATATAATGATGCGTCATGATCAAAAGGCATAAAAGGATATTCAAAATCTTTGTGATCGGTAAAACAGATTTCATTTAATCCTTTTTTTATTGCTTCTTCAATATGTTCTCTTGGTGATGCTTCACTGTCTGCAGAAAACCGTGTGTGCATATGATAATCTATTTTTCTCATAAACAAACTCCTTAATATACATATTTTATCATATATTGCGCACATAATAAACCAATTCATTGATGAATTGGCTCATCAATGTTATAATATATGAGGTGATTAAACATGAAAGTATCAACAAAAGGAAGATATGCACTGAGATTAATGATTGACTTGGCACAAAATCAAGATGAAGGAAGACAATCTCTAACAAGCATATCAAAACGTCAAAATATTTCTTTAAAGTATTTAGAACAACTTGTCCGTCTTTATAATAAAGCTGGCTATATCAAAAGTACGCGTGGTGCACAAGGTGGTTATGAACTTGCTAAACCGGCATCTGAATATATTATAGGTGACATATTAAGAGT
>CAMTOK010000163.1 GCA_947074115.1 uncultured Erysipelotrichaceae bacterium
TTGCATTTTGTTCAACAAGAAGAACTGTTACACCATCTTTGTTGATTTCTTTAATAATATCAAAGATTTCATTAACCAAGATTGGCGATAATCCCATCGATGGTTCATCTAATAATAATAACTTAGGTCGAGACATTAATGCTCTCCCCATAGCTAACATTTGTTGTTCTCCACCAGACAGAGTTCCTGCAAGTTGTTTTTTTCTTTCTCTTAACCTTGGGAAACGTGTGTACACATTTTCAAGATCTTTTTCAATTTCATTATCTTTTCTTAAGAACGCTCCCATTTCTAGATTATCTTCTACTGATAGTTGAGAGAAAATACGGCGTCCTTCTGGAACTTGTGCCAATCCTCTAGATACTATTTTATATCCAGGAACTTTTGAAATGTTTTCATCTTTAAATGAAATAGTTCCCTGAGTGTTCTTTAACAATCCACTTATAGCGTGCATAATTGATGTTTTTCCTGCTCCATTTGCCCCAATAAGAGCGACAATTTCACCTTCATTAACTTCAAATGAAACACCATGAATAGCGTGAATAACACCATAATATACATTTAAATCTTCTACTTTTAACATGTTATCCCTCCTATTCGTCTGTTCCTAAATATGCTGCAATAACTTCTGGATTGTTTTTTATATCTTCTGGATCACCAAAAGCCAAAACTGTACCGAAGTTAAGAACAGCAATCTTCTCACAGATTCCCATAACCAATTTCATATCATGTTCAATTAACAAAATTGATATTTTAAATCTTTCACGAACCAATTTAATTGTTTCCATAAGTTCTGTTGTTTCCGTTGGATTCATACCAGCCGCAGGTTCATCTAACAATAACAATTTCGGTGATGTCGCTAACGCTCTTGCAATTTCTAATTTTCTTTGTTTACCATAAGGAAGATTCTTTGCTTTTGATTCTGCAAACTCTTCTAGACCAAACACTTCTAATAATGACATTGCTTCTTTAACCATTGCTTTCTCACATTTAAAATATTTAGGCGTATGGAATATTGAATCAAGTAATGAATATTTATATTTATTGTGTAATCCAATTTTTACATTATCAATAACTGTCATGTTTTTAAACAAACGAATATTTTGGAAAGTTCTTGCAATTCCCATTTGAGTGATTTGTGTAGGATTATTCTTTGAAATAGATTTTCCATCGAATAAAACTGCACCACTTGTTGGTTTATATACACCTGTTAATAAGTTGAATACAGTTGTTTTTCCTGCACCATTTGGTCCAATTAAACCATATAAATCATTATCTCCAATTTCAAAGTTAAATTCATCTACTGCCTTTAACCCTCCAAATTGAATACCAAGGTGATCTGCTTTTAATAAAGTCATTATTCAGATACCTCCTTTTTTACTTTCTTTTTAATGTGCAATACGACTAATGTTTTTTCTATGATTGGGTGAGATTTAATCCATTCTCCCATTTTGATAACATAAGGATTAACTGCAAGGTAATCTTTCGTTTTTGCAATGACTCCTTTTTCCTTAACAATCATCGCTACAATTAAGACAATAGCGTAAAGTAACATACGATAGTCAGAGAATCCTCTTAAATATTCAGGTAAGATTGTCATAACAATTGCTGCAATAACTGAACCTTTAAGGCTTCCTAAACCACCAATAACAACAATAACAAGAATTTCTACTGACTTATTATAATTGAAGACTGCAGGCATTAATATCCCGATATAATGAGCATATAACCCTCCTGCTAATCCTGCAAAGAATGCTGAAATGGCAAATGCCATGATTTTATATTTAAATGATGAAATCCCTGTTAATTCACTTGCCGTTTCATCTTCACGAATCGATACAATCGCACGACCTTGTCTTGATTTAATAATGCAGTAAACAACATAGATTGTAATACATGCACTCACAAAGACTGTAAAGAAGTTTGTATTTCTTTCAATACCTAATAACCCCTTAGCCCCATTAGTGATATCTAAATTTAACATGATAACACGGATAATTTCATTAAATGCTAAAGTAATGATACATAAGTAATCGCCTTTTAATCTTAATGTTGGGATTCCAATAAGAATACCAACTACACA
The DNA here is from genome assembly GCA_947074115.1 of uncultured Erysipelotrichaceae bacterium. Lineage (GTDB taxonomy): Bacteria > Bacillota_I > Bacilli_A > Erysipelotrichales > Coprobacillaceae > CAMTOK01. Next base: position 2,081 of record CAMTOK010000163.1, read on the forward strand.
AGCAAGCAATGCACCAATAATTAAATTAACGACAAATGGTAATCCTAAATGAATTCCACATAATGCTGAAGCGTATGCCCCTACAGACATAAATCCAGCGTGTCCAAGTGTTAATTGCCCTAGATAACCACTTGCTAAATTTAAACTTGTTGCTAATACAATATTAATACATGCAGTAATTAAAATACCAGACCAGTAATTATTAATTATTTTTGTAGACATTAAGTAAGTAAGAACTCCGTAAATAACACAAGCAAGTAAAAGGGATATGAATAAATTTTTAATCTGTAGCTTTTTCATTATTTACACCTTCTCTCTTACGTTTTTACCAAATAACCCTGCTGGCTTAACAAGCAAGATAAAGATAAGAATTAAAAATACAACTGCATCTGATAAAGATGAAGAAATATAAGCAATTGTTAATGATTCAGCAACACCAATGATTAAACCACCGATCATTGCACCTTTAACATTACCTATACCACCTAATACGGCAGCAACGAACGCTTTAATACCTAACATTGCGCCGATATATGGGTTTATTAATGAATAACTCATACCATAGATAATACCTGCAATCGCTCCAAGACCTGAACCAATAGCAAATGTTAACGATACAGTTGTATTAACATTAATCCCCATTAACTCTGCTGCACCTTTGTCTTCACTTACTGCTCTCATTGCTTTACCAATTTTCGTCTTATTGATAAAGAACAATAAAGCCGTAGTACAAATAGCAGTTAATACCAATGATAAAATTGATACATAACTGATTGAAGCTCCAAAGATATTAACGTTCCCAGCTGGCATAAAAGTTGGGAATGTTCTTGCTGCAGAACCAAATAAAATTAAAAATACATTTTGTAATAAGTAACTGACACCAATTGCAGTAATAAGAACAGCCAATCCACCACTTTGACGAAGTGGTTTATACGCTACTTTCTCTGTGACAACACCAAGTAAAGCACA
>CAMTOK010000164.1 GCA_947074115.1 uncultured Erysipelotrichaceae bacterium
ACTGGAGTTCAGACGTGTGCTCTTCCGATCTATATTAATTACATTTTTATCTAAGGCGAAACTAGATAAATCACTATTAAGTAACTTATAAGTTAACAATAGCATTTTAGCACATTCAGCTCTTGTTGCACTTGCTGTTGGTTTTAATAATGTTCCGTTATTTGCACCACTAATTATATTTCTTTCTACTAACCATTGTAGTGATGTTTGTGCAAAACTTGAAATTTGATTTGAATCTAAGAAATATGATAAATCATAAGAGCTAGAAGTATTAAGACCTTGTTTCATAGCGTAATTTCTTAACATGACCGCTAACTGTTCTCTTGTTACTTTATCATCTGGTCCGAATTTCCCATTATTATAACCACTCATTATTCCGCTATCAATTGCCCATGTGATAGGTATACTATAATACTGACCATCTGGTACATCAGAAAAATTTAATTTATACGGTAAACTTGGAGATCCAGCCATTCTATACAATACAGTTGCTACCATCCCCCTTGACATTGTTTCATCAGGAGAGAATGTCGTACTTGTTGTACCAGTCATAAGACCTAAATCAAACACTTCTCTAATTGTATCGTAATACCAAATCTTTTCTGATACATCAGAAGAATTAAAATAACTTATAGAGGTTAAAGGTTGTGTTAAGTCAAATGCCTCTCCTTGTTTCCATTTTTCAAATGATCCCCCCATCCCCATATAGTAGTGCATATAAAGACTAGAACCCTTAAACATCAAGTCTCCAAGTTGTATATCTTCCGGTAAAACAAATGACCCACTATACATATAGTCACCATTTAAACATTCGAGGGAAACGATGATAAAATCTTGTACAATATCATTATAACCCAAATAAAGATCAATAGTGAATGGGCGATCTCTATTTGCATCTAAAGCAAACTCTTCAATAAATAGTTCTACATGTACTTCTTCACCTGGTATATATACTTTTTTGTCAAATTTTATATTTGTTATATATGGACCCCAGTCATCAAATGGACTTTCCTCTGTAATAATTGTATTCATTGCCTTCATTGCTTCTTCAATATATATAACTTGAGAATTATGTGATTGATCACTTATTACAATATGAGATGGAACATATACACCACCTCCATCAAAATAAGAGTACCAATATGAATCTTTATAACTATTATCAGTATCATCTAAAGTAAGCTCAAATCTCCAAAAAGCATATTCAAAATCACTATAAAGTCTATATTGTTCATCAAGGTTTAAAAAATATAAATCCACGACATAATCGTTTCCGACCTCTTTATTAAATTTTAAATCTATATTGATGAGTCCTGTAGATTCATTCATATCAACAGATAATGATGCTACTTTGAGGTCAACTATTTGTTGTCCACTATTATAACGATCATCATAATTTGCAAATACATTCCCTACCGCAAAATTACACAGTAATGAAAATACCATAAGTAATACGAATATTTTTTTCATGTTGTTCCCCTTTTATTGTTTTTATATTTTATTTTATTCCATTAATTAATTTGTACGTTAATAAAAGCATCTTTGCGCACTCTGCTCTTGTCGCACTGGCTGTCGGTTTTAATAATGTTCCATTATTAGAACCACTAATAATATTTTTTTCTACTAGCCATTGTAAAGATGAAAAAGCAAAATTAGAAATTTCGTCAGTGTCCATAAATTGTGTTAAATCACTCGTGCATGATGTATCTATTCCTTGTTGCATCGCGTAATTTCTTAGCATAACTGCTAATTGTTCTCTTGTTACTATATCATCCGGTCCAAATAATCCGCTTTCATAGCCATTCATTATGCCTTCTTCAATAGCCCATGTAATAGGGAGACTATAATATTCTCCATCTAGCACATCCGAAAAATATGAATTATACGATGCATATGGTGATCCTGCCATACGATATAAAACCGTTGCAACCATCCCCCTAGTCATTAATCCATCCGGTGAGAATGTAGTAGACGTTGTACCAGTCATAAGTCCTAAATCAAATACTTCTCTTATTGTATCAAAATACCAGATTTTATTAGAAACGTCACCCATATTAAAGTTTGTAACTCTAAAAAGTGATTGATTAATATCAAACGAATCGCTTCCCTTAGCATTTGCGACAAAACTCCAATTAGGAAGTGTATACGTAGCATTTAATTCTAACCACCTTAACTTCCATTCTGCAGGTATTAAATAATCAGGAAGATAAACTTCCCCTATATACTTATTTTCATTCTCCACTTTATTTAAAGTTATAAACACATATCTACCAAATAACGACGCTCCATAACGTTCATACCGTTCAGAAAGATTAACATTTAATGTCTCTGGCATATAAATTAATTTTTCACTTGCTTCATCACTAATTTGATATTCTAATTCCATTACAAGTAAATCTCCAGGGTTATATAAATCTTTGTTGAATTTTATATTTGTAACAACCGGTCTCCATTCATCATAACCATATTCTTCCAAATAGAACGTATTATCTTTTGTCAATTCATCATTAAAGTAAATAACCTGTTGATTAAACCCATCTTCTTCAGGCTGAAAAATAACTACATAATAAGGTATGTATGTTCCCGCTACATCTGATGGAAGCACGTAGTCAGAACCAGAATATAATCCGTTATGATCTTCTGACTCTGTAACCCTTATGCATCTTCTAGGCCAAGAATAATTAATATCAAGTAAATATTCATCGTTTAAATTTAAAAAGTATACATCAACTATATAATCACAACTTAATTCTTGATTAAACGTTAATTGAATCGTAAGAGGGCCTTCTCCATCATTTAGCAAAATGTTGGTTGTAAATGTTTCAACTTCTAAATCTTCAATATAATTACCCACATTAAAAGTTTCGTCCCAATTTGCATACGAGTTAGTAGTAAATATACCAAATATTAAAATACAAATAATTAATTTTATTCCTAATTTTCTCATTATCTTTCTCCCTTTTAGTTATCTATTAATGTGATAATTTACTATACATTAATTA
>CAMTOK010000165.1 GCA_947074115.1 uncultured Erysipelotrichaceae bacterium
ATAAAAAAATCTCTAAAGTCTTTTTACTTTAAAGATTCTCTTTCTATAATCTTAACACTCAAAAGTTCAGTCATTGTATGACTGTCTTTTCTTTGTATACGTTCTATTAACTTACGTACTGAAACCTGTCCCATGAGTTCCTTTTGAACTTGTACCGTTGTGATCTTTGGTGATGATTTGGTACATAAAAGTGTATCATCAAAACCCACTACCCCTATATCATTAGGAACATGATATCCAAGGTTAACGAGTGCTTTTATAAGAAGGTTTGCATTTGAATCATTGGCACAGACAAAGACTTCAGGTAGTGCTTTCCCTTTTATTATATTTGTTATTGAAGATTCATCCCTTAAATGAACGTACCTCTCTATCTTTCTTAAAACAGAATACTCACTTATATATGAATCTACATTTTGATGAGTCACAATACCACTTTGTATTAATGCTTGTTTATATCCTATATAACGATCTTCAAAAGCATATGAGTATTCTATATCTCCAAAGAAACCAATACTTTTATAACCCTTATTTAAGATATATGATGTCATCATATATCCTCCCTGTTTATTATGTGTTAACACACAATCAGTCGGGTCACAGAGTGATGTGAAATCAACTAAGACTACTGGTAAATGTGTGTCTTTGAGTATCATGAGGTTTTGATCGGATATACGACCAACAACCAAGATTCCTGCACATTTTCTTTCAGTAATACATTTAGGTAACATAAAGTCTTGATCAAGGAAATAATTAATATGTGAGAAATAACCTTGTTCTTTTGTTTCTTCAACGATTGATTCAAGTACTGTTGTATAAAAGAATTCTGTATCTAAATAGAAGCTTTGCATAAGAATACAGAGATTAGACTTTGAATAAACAGATAAATAATCTTTCTTTTGATTAATATAACCCATTTCATCTGCAGTCTTTAAGATGTCAAATCTTAATTTTTCTCCTACACCTTGTTTATCATTTAAGGCAATTGATACAGCGTTAATAGATATATTTAATGCATCCGCAATATCTTTCATCGTTACCTTCATATATAACCTCCACTACTATTTAAAGATTTTCACCATTACTTTTAATCACTTCTTTAAACCAGTTAAATGATTTCTTTTTGATTCGTTTCATATCTTTTAGATCATCATTATCTCTATTCACATAGATAAATCCATATCTTTTCTTCATTTGTGCACGGCTACTTAAGATATCAATAGGACCCCAAGCTAAATATCCTCTACAATCAACACCCTCTTTGACTGCTTCTTTCATTTCTTCAAGATGTTTTCTCATATAATCAATTCTATAATCATCATTGACTTGACCATCTTCAGTTAACTGATCATCGTATCCAAATCCGTTCTCTACAATATAGATTGGCATTTCATAACGATCATATAATTGTCTTAATGTAATTCTCAGACCAATTGGATCAACTGTCCAGCCAAACTCAGACATTTCTAAATAAGGATTTTTCTTAATAATAACATCTTCAACATTTGTTAAACTCTCTTCACCATAATGTGAAATAGTCGACATATAGTAACTAATTGATAATGCATCGGTGATTCCATCTTTTAAGATATCTAAGTCACCCTCTTCAATAATAGGCATTGTCCCTTCATTTTTCATGTTCGCAAAGTAGAATGAATTGTAATGTCCTCTCGCAAAAACATCTAAGAAAACATAAGCTTCACTTTGAGCTTTCATGCTCTCCAATGTATCTAAAGGATGACATGTTTCAGGATAACTTTGAACAACAGTTGCCATTCCCATAACATAACCATTAAGACTATGAATATATTTATTGATTAAACTGTGTGCTATTAAAGTATTATGCATAATTTGGTTATCAAAAGTAATAGGATTCATTCCTTCTGGACATACACCTCCAAAGAACATTTTAGGTCCTTTTTGTAAGATACCATTTTGTTCATTAAAGATAATCCAATATTTAATTTTATCTTGATAACGATCAACGATCTTCTTACATAATTCAACGAAGATATTCACCACTTCACGACTTGCAAATCCATTGTATTTTTCATATAAAAATACAGGCATTTCAAAATGATATAATGAGGGAATCGGTGTCATTCCTTTACTGATCATTTCATCAATGAAACGATCATAGAATAAGAATCCCTCTTCATTATAATCAGTCTCACTACTCATTAAACGAGACCAATCAAAAGAAAAACGATAAGCATTAAAACCTAATTCTTCAAACAATTCAAAATCTTCTTTATATCTATGGTAACTGTCTATTCCATCTTTAAAGTCTGAAAACTTACCTGACACAGTTAAATCACAAACTGCTGGTACTTTACCTCCTATTGTATAAGCACCTTCACTTTGGTGGGCAGTGACTGCACCACCCCATAAAAAATCTTTTCTTAACACATCTTTTCTCCTTTATTTTTTGTTAACTTTATTATTTCAAGTTATCACTTGAATTTCAAAGATTATTTACTTGAATAAAGAAAAAGATGACAAAGTCATCTTACGTGTTTCATTTCTTGGCAAATCCATTCTTCATTAAAGAATTCATAAGTATGTTGATGTGTATCAACAAATCCTAATGTTTGATAACAATGATAAGCCCCTTTATTATTTAAAAAGACACCTAAAGTAATTGACTCTACCTTTAATATATCATAAGCATAGTGAATAGCTAATGTGATCATATCTTTACCAATACCTTGTCCCCTTTTTGTATCATCGACAATAATAAATCCAAATCTAATGACTGATTTTTCTTCATCAATAAATCTCATCATTATATGACCAACAACTCCTGATTCATTAAACGCTGTCATTTGAAAGAATCCTTCATCACTAGAGAAACTTTCATAATGGTCGTTTATATCTTGAGCAGTAATAGGATAGTGGTCATAACGATCAG
>CAMTOK010000166.1 GCA_947074115.1 uncultured Erysipelotrichaceae bacterium
TGATAGAAAGATATGAAAAAACGTATCTTGACGATACGTTTTACAGATTTTTGATTCGTTTTTGTATATGTCGAGCAAAGATACATGGTAATGACGCTGATGAAACGTCACATGATATATGACAATATCTTGATAATTCACCGTGGTCACTAAAATCTAAGTAAGCATCCCATGTTCCCTCATAGGATTCAACAACAATCTTAACAATATAACCATCAAATCCTAATTCTTTGATTGCTGGATACTCAAACGCTATTTCACTGACAAGTCGTCTGAATTCTGTATAATTGATTTTCATTGATGAATCCTCCTTTATCCTCAAGACATTATATAAACTTATTCGTTTATTTATTCTTGATTCGCTGTTTATTCTAATGAAGTTGATGTTATTTCGAGGCCATCATTTAGTTCTCTAATAACAGTCGTTCCAAATATCCAGGCAAGTGGTGAACAAGAACCTGTCGTGCATACTCTATACATATATCCAAAATCACCGTAATCTTGGAATTCAATGAGTGCTTGCCAATCTCTTCTTCCAGGTGCACCCATAACATCTATGATAACATCTAAATGAGTGATTTCGACACTTCTAATATCCGGAAACTGTAACATAACTTGATTCACAATATTTATAAATTTTTCTTCTCTTGTTTCCATAATTTATCCTCCTCTATATAGTTTAATCTTTTACTTATAGAAGGAATATGCGAATTACCTTATTATTGCAAATATATTTAATATAAACATTATAGTATGCTAAGTCATATAAAAAGTCACATTTAATTTCTAAATGTGACTTTTTAAAGCTTAATATAATCTCTTCATAAGTATTATGAAGATGATAAATACAATTCAAATAATAACGAATACTCTATGATATCAAAGTTCGGAACGCTATGTTTAATAAAAACTCTTTTGAATTGACATGTTAGTTTTCACTTGTCGAAAATGAGGAATAAAATTTATTATAATCTATCATTAAGATATTAATGTTAAAACACTTATAACTTCATATTGAATAGGCAAAAGGAATCTAATCCTTTTTGCCTATCCACTTGAGCAGTGATGTTCCTATCTTGATGAAATGGAACGATCATTTCACTCGTTAAGTTTTTTAATAACCATACTACCAAATAACCAAGTGACATTATTACGTGGTGATGCTCGATCTACCAAATATGAGTACCCATCATTCCCTCTATCCTGGAATTTAATGAGGGCATTCCATCGATGCTTACCGCTTAGGGTGATGACTTCAATTGTGACGTCAAGGTCATTGATTTTGACACCAATTATATCTGGTATCTCTTCCATAACATTATTTACTGCTTCTCTAAATTTCATCTCTTTCTCATTCATAAATGTTCCTCCTTTTATAATTTAAGCAGGAAATGATTTCTGGTTTATGCGATTAACCATAATAAAATAAAAAAGGAGTCTAAACTCCTTTTTATTTTATAGACTGTTTTTGATAATAGAATAAAGATACAGACATAACTCCTATACAGAATAGAGCATAGTAGATAAAGTATGGATTTTGTAATCCTCCAGAAATAATAATGCAAGACCCTAAAGTCGCAAGTATTGGGAAAACAACACCTTTAAATACGCTTGTTATTTCTTTCTTTAAGAACAATTTAAATACTCGATAATATAAGAATATGTATAATAAATAACTCATTGCAATAGCAATTTCAGAGACATCACTATTAACTAAGAAGTTATTTTTAGTAAATAGATAATGAATAGCAAACCATACAATACCAATAACCAATGCCATAAAAGCAGAGTTCACTGGAATATTGTAGCGTTCATCTACTTTTCTAATAGATGATGCAAAAGGAATAAAATCTCCACGCATTGCAAGAGCGTAAGGCATTCTCATAAAACCAATACACAATCCGTTGACTGTACCAATAACAGAAATCACAACAAATACAGTAATTAATTGAGAGAAGAATGGTCCAAACAATTGTGAAGCAGCTTGGAATACATGACTATCGCCTAAAGCCATAACATTCTCTGCACCAATATAACTTGTAATTCCTACAAAATAAGCAACATAAACAATCATAATAAAGATTGGAGCGATTGTTAACGCCCTTGGTAATGTCTTCTTAGAATCTTTCACTTCACCCGCTATTGATGTTGCACAAATCCATCCATCATAAGAATATGCGATAGGTCCTAATGCAGATAAGAATGCAAATGTCGTCACTTGTTGTGTTGACATGCTTGCAAGACCAGCAACAGGATCACCAAATAACATCCCAAAGATACCTAATAATATTAATGGAATTAATTTGATTGCTGTTGTCCCTGTTTGGAAGATACGCCCTAAATGAGGAACGTAAATATTGTATAAAACAATAACAATAAAAGAGACAAACCCAATTCCCATTTGTAATTCTAATGAATCACCTAAATTAAACAACATACACGTATAAACACCAATAACCCATGATACAACAACAGTTATTGTTGGATAATAAATAAATGTTTGAAACCATCCAAATGCAATACCAACTTTTTGAGAAATAAATTCTTCTCCATAAGTTAATAGTCCACCTTCTTTATCAGTACGTGAAGCAAGTTCACTCATTGATAAACTCCCAAATATAATCGCAATAGCCGCAATAATAAATAAAGCAGCTCCTAGGAATATACTTCCATTAGTGGCAATTAAGATATTGTCACTTTTAAAGAATATACCTGAACCAATACAAATACCTACGATCATAGTAATTGTACTTAGTAATCCAAAACTTTTTTTCATAATACCCTCTTTCACTTCCTAAATATTTATGTGTAAATATCATAACAGTTTCATATATTCTAGACAACTATTTGTTCTTATAAATTAAAAG
>CAMTOK010000167.1 GCA_947074115.1 uncultured Erysipelotrichaceae bacterium
ATTTGTTCTACCCAAGAATGATCTAAACGGACTGGTAAGATATTTGGTTCTGTATAATACTTATAATCTACTGCGTCCCCTTTTTCTCTCATGACAATAGTTTGTTTTGTATCTTCATCATAACGACGTGTTTGTTGTAATACTGGACGTCCTTGAATTAACTCTTTTTCTTGTCTTAATGCTTCAAATTCTATAGCTTTTTGTACATTTGAGATAGAGTTTAAGTTTTTAATTTCTGTACGAATACCAAATTTTTCAACACCGTAAGGTCTAAGTGAAATATTAACATCACAACGCATAGACCCTTCTTCCATCTTTGCATCAGATACGCCTGTATATAGGAATATTTGTCTTAGTTTTTCTAAATACGCCGCTGCTTGAGCACCATTACGTATGTTCGGTCTTGTTACGATTTCTATTAATGGTATACCTGCACGATTGTAATCTAATAATGAGTAATCATCAAAATGGAATTGTTTTGCAGTATCCTCTTCCATATGAAGTCTTTCAATTTCAATACGTGTTATTTCTCCATTAACTTCAATATCCATATATCCATTTCTACCAATAGGTCTTTTGTCTTGTGTGATTTGGAATCCTTTTGGTAAATCTGAATAATAATAGTTTTTTCTATCAAAGCATAATAATTCATCGATTTCCATATGTAATGCATGGCATACACGGATAGCGAATTCTACACCTTTTTTGTTTAATCCAGGTAAGACTCCTGTCATCCCTAAATCAATTTCATTAATCATTGTATTTGGTTGTTCTCCAAATGTTACTGGTGCTCCAGAAAACATTTTCGATTTGGTCATCAATTCACAGTGAACTTCTAACCCGATGACTTGTTCAAAATTCATGTTTAGTCCTCCCTTGAAAATTGATTTTTATATCCTAACGCATTTTCTAATGCATAAGATACATTCAATACTGTTTGTTCTTCGAATAAACGTCCCATTAAGTTAACAGCAACTGGCATATTGTCTACAAAACCTGATGGCATTGATAAACTTGGTAATCCAGCAAAGTTTCCTAATGCAAGATGATTTTCTAAGATCATATATTCATCACTAAAACGATCGTCACTTGCCTCATCAATTAATGGTGCAATACTTCCACCATTTGGTGTTAAGACAATATCATAATCTTCATAGATTTTATTTAATTCATCAACGATTAAACGTCTAACACGTTGAGCTTTTCTAAACATTTTCTCTTGGTTTTCAGTCGCAAGTGCTAAGTTTCCTAAGATAAATCGTCTTTTAATATGATCACCAAAACCGTTTGTTCTTGAATTGATCATGACGTCATCTGTTGACGCTCCTGCTTGTAAGTTACCATACTTAATACCATCTAAACATGAATGATTAGATGTTGCTTCAGCATTAGAGATAATAGTATATGTAGGTAAAATAGCACGTAATAAAACTTTAGGCATTGTTACATCTTCTACAGTTGCTCCTAAAGACTTTAGAGTATGAACAACATGTTCGAAATTATCTATAAATCTTTGATCTGTGATTTCATCACTAACTGTTCTAAGAACTGCGATTTTCTTACCTTTAATATCATCATTAAGATTATCTAAGTAATGAGGTACATTCTCAAATGAAGATGTCATATCGTGATGATCACGACCTGCCATAGATTCAATCACAATTGCCATGTCTCTAATGTTTCTTGTAAATGCCCCTAAGTGGTCTAAACTTGATGCATATGGAATAACACCATAACGTGAAATTCTTCCCCACGTTGGTTTAAATCCAACAACACCACAGAATCCTGCTGGTTTTCTTATTGAATCTCCAGTATCACTTCCTAATGCAAATGGAACGACTCCACTAGCAACTAAGGCAGCGCTTCCCCCTGATGATCCTCCTGCAATACGTTTTGTATCCCATGGATTAGAGACAGCACCTGTAAGAGCGGATTTATTTGTTCCACCCATCGCAAGTTCGTCCATAGATGCTTTACCGACAAGACATAATTCTTCTTGTTTGAATTTTTCTACGACGTGTGCACTAAATACAGGGACATAATCTTCTAACATACGGCTAGACGCTGTTGTTAAAATATCTTTAGTATTATAGTTATCTTTTAAAACATAAGGAATACCACTTAACAATGTGTTAAATGATGCTTCACTTAAAGACTTTAATGCTTCGTCTTTTGTTATTGTAACAAAAGCATTTAATCTTTCTTGTTGGATCTCTATTTCTTTAAATAATTCATTATAATATTCTGTTGGATTCACTTTTTGATTCTTGAATAAATCATGTAGTTCTTCAATTGTATGTTGGATCATTATCCCACCACCTTTGGTACTTGAATTTGATTGTCTTTAACTCTTTTAGCATTCTTTAATGCTTCATCAGTTGTGAGTGTATGTGTTGGTTCATCTTCTCTTAAGAAAGTTGTTTCAATTTCATAAGGGAATGCTAGAGGATCAACACCAGTTGTGTCAATTGCTTCTAATGCTTGAACATGACTCATAAAGACGTTATATTCATTAATTAAAGCAGGCATTTCTTCTTCTGTTATATTAAACATTGTTTTTCTTGCCAATGTTTTTAACATTGCTTTTGTATCTTCCATAATATCCTCCTAATACAATTCATACGTTTGGGCACTTTGTCCACGTTGTTTTACGATTACTGCCTTTAAACCATCTTGCGATGAAACCAAGACACGTATAGAAAAATTATAAGTAAATTTCGTATCAATCTGATCCGCAATTAATGATGTTAAATATAATAATTCTGTATATGTTTTCACATTTAATGTTGCGTTGATCACCATTGATTGAATTTGATCATTAATATATTTAGCAGTTCCTACAAA
>CAMTOK010000168.1 GCA_947074115.1 uncultured Erysipelotrichaceae bacterium
CAATTTTCATTGCGATTATGCTTTTATCCATCATTTTGTTTGCTCTTGTAAAATCCTTTGAATTAAAGATATTGACAAACTCAACGAATTCAAAATACATACGATGTTTACCTTCCTGGTAATCAAACTCTTTTTCACTGTTATCATTTTTAATGACCTTATATGAAGCAACAGTATTTGCAGGAGTTGATACAACAATACATCCTTCATCTCCTTGAATACTCGTCATAATTGGCGCTTTACAATCTTTTGCACCAATTAAAACTGCTTTAAATGTTCCATAATCTAATGTAATCATTCCTGAAGTATCAATACCTTTTTCTATATTTGCGTCATAATGAACTTTTTTTGGTTCACCAAATAATGAAACAATTAAATGAATATTATAAATATTTAAATCCATTAATGCTCCGCCTGACTTTGTATAATCAAATGCTGGTAAAATATTTCCTTCTTGAAATGCTTTATATCTCGAAGAATACTGAGAATAGTTTGCTGATACAATTTTCACATTACCAACTTCAGATAAACTTTTTTTCATCTCTAAAACATTAGGAAGATATTGTGTTGATATTGCTTCTAATAATAAGAGATTCTTATCTTTAGCGAGTTCACTAATTTCTTCTAACTCTTTTATATTTGAAGTAAAAGGTTTTTCACAGATAATATGTTTATTAGCTTCTAAAGCTTTTAAACACATACTATAGTGTAAATGATTTGGTACACCTAAATAAATCACTTCAACATCTTCATCTTGTAACATATCTTCATAACATTGATATGTCTTTTTTATATTATTTTCTTTAGCGAGTTCTTGAACTTTTTCATACTCACTTGGTATAGAAGCGATTGCTTCTAATTCTACACCATCTACATTATGGATGAATCGAAATAAGTCATGAACGATCATCCCACAACCTGTAATTCCGACTTTCATTTATTTGGCCCCCTTTGCAACTTCTGTTGCTTCTTCAATAATCCTTAAGACTTCAATTACTTCTTCATCTTTAACAAGTTTTTCTCCACCTTCAAATATTGCACTATATAAGTTATCATAGATGATTCCATAATCACCAATTTCTACTGGTACCTTAGTATTGATGTCTTCACCTTTATCATTGATATATGATAATGTTCCCCAATGCTCTTCTGACATAGGTTCAAAACTGATTTCGATTGGTCCTGGTTTTGGTTTTAAGCCACTTTGATGTCCTAATGCAGGCATTAAGAAACTTCCTTTTTTACCATGAACAGTAAAGCGTGGATAATCTAATTTTACATAGTAACTTGTTTTCACAATGGCTTTCATACCGTTATCATAGAAAAAATCAATATCATAATAATCATCAGCTAATCCTGGATGATCAATACTTCTACAATCGTAAACCACTTTGTTAGGCACACCAAATTCGCCAATGATTTGATCAATAGGATGAACCGCTAACCCATATAAGATACCGTATCCAGTACGATCTTTAATTGAAGGTCTATAGTAATCATAATGTGATTCTACTTCTACAATGTCCCCTAGGACCCCTGATTCTAAGACTTTTCTTACAGTTCTCATATCAGCATCATAACGTCTATTTTGATTTGACATTGCGATGAGTCCTTTTTCTTTTGCAAGATCAAATACTTCTTTTGCTTCTTTCGCTGTCATAGCGAATGGTTTTTCACACAACACGTTCTTTCCGTTTTCTAATGCCTGTTTAGTATAAGGTACGTGGAATGCATCAGGCGTATTGATGACAACCAAATTCACCTCTTCATCTTTCATCACTTCCTCAATATCTGATGTAAAGGTAATATGAGGATACCATGTTTCTCTTTCTTCATCACCTACGCGATCTTCTTCTCTTCTGTAGATATATTTGACCTTAATTGTTTCAGGTCTTCTTTCCACATATGGTAAATGATAACGACAAACACTATTCCCAAATCCAATATAAGCAACAACTAACATAACTCTTTCCTCCTTGTTTTTATATCTTTATTTTATGATATAAAGAGAGTGCTAGGTAGCCTTCTCGAGGCTATTGAAATTTGATTACAACAAAACCATTTATTAATGAAATTGAATTTCAATGCATAGAAAAAACTGTTATAATAAGTATATAAATTGAATTTGGAGGTATCTTTATGATCGATGAATTAATCAAAAAAACACATCTGACTCCCTTAGAAAAAACTGTAGTGACCTATATAAAAGAACACCCCGAATGTTTACTTGAAATGAACGCAAAAGAACTTGCGAAAGAATGTTTTGTCAGTTCTCCGACCATCGTTCGTTTATCTAAGAAACTTGGTTTTGATGGTTACCCAGATTTACAAATGAGTTATGTGAAAGACTATACATTAAACGCAAAGAAATCTTACGATTCTTTAACAAATGAGAGTACAATTCAAGATGTCATGGATATCTTACCAGACATTTATCAATCAACGATTATTGGGACAAGAAACATGATGGCGAAGGATCCTTATGTAAGAACTATCAATTATATTCTCAAAGCCAAACAAGTGGATTTCTATGCCAATGACAACAATTATTCTCAGGTTCAGTCAGCTTGTTTAAAACTTAATTCACTCGGTATTAGAGCACAAGCCTTTAATACAATCAATTCACAATACGTCGATAGTCTTCCTTCTCAAGATATGCTTGCGATCGTGGTGAGCCATACTGGTTCGAATAAAACAATGATAGACGCTGCTTATTATTTAAGAAGAAAGAGAATTCGTACAATTGCGATCACAGGTATTTTTGATCAAAGTTTACAACTCATATGTAATGATTCTTTAT
>CAMTOK010000169.1 GCA_947074115.1 uncultured Erysipelotrichaceae bacterium
ATAGCAACGGGTTGTATTGTGAATTATGTTTATAAAGAAAAACCAGATTTAATAGATGCTGCAATGAATGATCAAAGATATAAAGAATTGAATTTAAAACGACTTGTTAAAACATTTGCCATTGTAAGTTTATTAATAGGTGGTGGATTGTCATTATATGCTTCTTCATTACCAGATGGTCTAGAATGGTCAATTGAAGGTATTGTAGGAACAAGTGAATTGGAATCAACAGGGTCTATGAAGGGCCTTTTAGAAAGGTTACAAGGTATCACTGCCTTTTTACCAGATTACAATTTTAGTGATAGTGAAGGAAACTTAGGTGTCAGTACGTCGGGTATTGTTGGAGGACTTGTGACAGTTGGGACTTTATCAGGTGTGGGATATCTTATCACAAGGAAGAGAAAATATGGAGAAGCTTCTTAATGCTTTTGTTGAATTAAACCAACAAGATCAAACATCACAGGAAAAGACATGGCTTCATGACCTTCATCCAGTAACCAAGATACTGGTTGGATTGTTTATGTTAATCATGATGTTATCATCATTTAAGATATTTGAAATTATTATCTATGGTATTGTTATACACTTATTGGCATCGATGTCACATTTAGATATAAAGAAGATGATCAAAAGAGGTGTCATGGTACTGCCCTTATCATTTTGTTTAGGTGTATCACACCTCTTCTTTTCAAGAGATATCATTGTTTATTACAATATAAATGTCAGTGAAGGTTTCATATTATTTCTATTAATATTATTAAAGACATATGTGAGTGTTTCTATTTTATATGTTGTGATGAGTATAACACCAATGCGTCAACTCTCATCAGGTTTAAAGCAACTCAAAGTTCCATCACTATTAATTATGCAGTTAACAATGACATATCAATATATCTTTGTTTTGTTAAATGCTGCAAAAGATATGTATGAAGCTTATATATTAAGAAATACAAATAGTCGATATATAGAATTAAAAGATGTCGGTTGTTTTATCGGACAGTTACTTATACGGTGTGTCTATCAAAGCCAGGAATTATACAATGCGATGATTTGTAGAGGGTTTGACCATACAAATGCCTATTCAAAAAGTGAAAAAATAACTACTGATCAACTATTTATAATGGTTATGTTTCTTTCATTGATCAGTTTAATAAAGGTGGTGACTCCATGATAGAAACGAAAGAACTTAGTGTGGTATACGATCAAAGTGTTCATGCATTAAAAGATGTTGATTTACATGTTAAAGAAAATGAAATTGTAGCTATTATAGGACAAAATGGAAGTGGTAAATCAACTCTGTTAAAGAGTTGTGTTGGGTTATTAACTTATAAAGGACAATTGAATATAACAGGTATTCCTGTTGTTAAAGAGAATTATCAAAGCATAAGAGAGAAGATTGGTTATATATTTCAAGACCCACAACATCAAATGTTTATGGGTAATGTCTATGATGATTTGGCTTTTGGTTTGATCAATCAAGGAAAAAGTGAAGAAGAAATAAAAAAACGCATTGAAGATATATCGAAATACCTTCAAATAGACGATTTACTCAATAAATCAAATTTTAAACTTTCGGGTGGACAAAAAAGAATGGTTGCAATTGCATCAATACTTATTATGGAACCAGATATTATTTTAATGGATGAACCAACAGCTTTTTTAGACCCAGTGAGTAGAAGACGCGTGATCAATACAATGAAAGATTTTCATAAAACAACTGTTATAGCTACGCATGACTTAGACATGGCGTTAGATATCGCAAATCGAGTGATCTTAATAAATAATGGTCAGATCATTGCAGATGGTAGTGTTGAGGATATATTACGAAATAAAGACTTATTAGAAAGAAATGGGTTGGAATTACCATTTCGTTATCAGAGGTGAAATAATGGATAATAAAACATCAAAAGAATTAATAGATCAATACGCATGTATTGATTATGAAAGACAAAAGAGAACTGGCGCTCCTGAAGTTATATATGGAGCAGGAAAAACTGTTGAACAAATATCTGGTATAATTGAAAATATGTTTGAGAATGGACAAAAAAATATTCTCGCTACGAGAGTAGAGCAGGATAAATATGATTTGTTAAAAGAAAAATATCAAATGTTTGAGTACGATTCTTTATCTAAAACAATGATGTATTCGGGGGACCCTTTCCCATTAAATAAAGGTAAAATAGTCGTTGTATGTGCAGGCACAAGTGATTTGTACGTCGCTAACGAAGCGGCAATAACTGCACGCTTCTTAGGAAACGAAGTTGTTCAAATTACTGATGTTGGTGTTGCTGGCTTACATCGACTCCTAAGAAGGATGGAAGAACTGAATGAAGCAAGTGTTATTATCGTTGTTGCAGGTATGGAAGGTGCGCTTGCATCAGTGGTTGGGGGTCTTGTCAGTTGTCCTGTTGTCGCTGTTCCGACATCGGTGGGATATGGCGCGAATTTTCAAGGTGTTGCAGCCCTCCTTTCAATGTTGAACAGTTGTGCGAATGGAATCAGTGTTGTTAACATAGATAATGGTTTTGGTGCAGGTTATAGTGCACATACAATTAACTGTTTAGGGGGGAAGAGATAATGAAAGCATTATATTTTGATTGCAGTAGTGGATTGAGTGGGAATATGACTCTTGGTGCGTTATTAGAGTTGTGTGATGAACAAGATATCTTAGAAAAAGAATTATCAAAAGTCCATGTTGATGGCTATCACTTACACGTCTCAAAGAAACAAAAACACGGTATTACTGCCACTTATGTTGATGTTCATTTAGAACACGATCATCCTCAT
>CAMTOK010000170.1 GCA_947074115.1 uncultured Erysipelotrichaceae bacterium
AGAAATGAGTATTTTCTATTTTATGAAGTAACATATTCTTCCCCTACCTTTACAATTATTTATGTAAAGAAAAAAGAATTAATGACATCATTAATTCTTAAAAAGAATGTTCTAATAAAAAGTTTGCTGCTTCTTTAAGTGCATTTTCTACATCTAATGAACTGACTTGATTACATTTACCACAATGTATACACTTTGATGCTGGTGTATGATGAATCGCAAAGTTCTTATAATAATTTAACTCAGCAGAAAAGTATGGGTTAGGTTGTAATAAACAATTGTTATAAGCTTCTATAATTGATGAAATTGGAATATCCACAGGACAAACTTGATCTATTTCATCCCATTTATCTGATTGATACTTCCAATTTGATTTTAATACTTCAATCACTGAATCAATGAGTTCATGTTCTTCTTCGGTTAATGGTTTAAAGTCTTTCATATAAAGGATATTGTCTTGTACTTGTTGAAGTGTAGACATACCGCTTAATACTGCAATGACATTTGGCAATTCTGCACAGTAACGTAATGCATAAGATACTGGTGATGCATTTTGATTATATGCTTTTAATAAATCATTAGCTTCTTTTGGTAATGACGCTAACATTCCACCTTTGACAGGCTCCATAATGATGACATCCTTACCATATTGACAGAGTAGCTCATAACACATTTTCGCTTGAATAAATCCACTATCCCAATCTAGATAATTGACAACGATTTGTACAAATTCTATTTCAGGATGTTCTTTTAGTATTTGTTCTAATACTTCTGCTGAATCATGAAATGAGATTCCTAAATGCTTTATCTTTCCTTCTTCTTTCCATTTCACTGCATGTTTAAAGAGATGTGTTTCTTCTGCATGAGGATAAAGAATTGTTTTGACATTATGCAATAAATAATAATCAAAATAATCTACACCGCATTTCTCTAATTGTTGTTGAAATATCGGTTCTATTTCATCTTCAGTTTGATATCCGAATGTCGGAAACTTTGTCGCTAGTGTGTATTTTGAACGATCATAACGATCTACAAGTGCACGCTTAACAATGTTTTCACTTGCTCCATTATGATAAACAAAACTTGTATCAAAATAATGAAATCCATTATCTATAAATGTATCAAACATTTGACAAACTTGATTGAAATCTATATCTGTTGTTTCGCCATTGTTAACGGGTAAACGCATTAACCCAAAACCTAAGTGACCATTTTTCATAGTATCATTCCTTTCTTATTCACAGTTATCCTTTATCATTTTTGTAAGTCTTTGCGCATGTAATTTTGCTTTTTCTTCTATTTCCTTAACCGCATCAGCACTTTGGCGACTTTGGTAAGAAACACCTCCAGTATAGACATAACCAATATAATTCATTCCACACATGTGACATGTCGTTTGTATCGGTACTAAATAATCCTTAATTTCATGCCCCATTGCGGCATTCTCATGATAGAGAGCTTCTGGTGCTCCCGTCGTTAGTGAGACAATTAATGATTTTCCTTTTAATTTATCTCCAGTTGATCCATGTGACCAACCATGTTGAAATGTATCTTCCATCCATTTGTTCATGAGCGATGGCATTCCATACCAAAACACTGGAAATTGTAAGATGATAACATCTGCTTTTTCTAAATAACTTTGTTCCAATAAATAATCAATTTTATAATCTGGATATAAGACATCTAAATATCTTATTTCAAGATTTTCATTATTCTCTTTTAATTCATTAAGAATCCCTTTGTTCGCTACAGAATCTTTTAAATCAGTATGTCCAGATATAACAAGAATATTTTCCATTTTATTTTTCTCCTTTATCACTTATGAGTTGTCCACCAACCCCTATATTGTCTTTATCATTTTCATTTATAAATACGTAAAAAGCATTTGGATTCAAATCCATAATACGCGCTGCTGTGTTAGTTAACTCACGAACAAGTTCACGTTTTTGAGATAAGCTTAACTTTGCTGATTCTATTGAGAGTACTGGCATAAAGCTCCTTTCTTAGTGATACATTGTATCATTATCTATACGGTTTATATTATATGAGCCAACATCTTATGTCTAATACCTTATTTCTATAACAAGAAATGCCTTAATGGCATATCTTAATAAAAAAAGATTGATCATATATCAATCTTAATGATTTATTTGTCTTGTATAAATTGAATAAATGTTTTCATTAAACTAGAAAAGACATTTTGTTCTTTCCAGACAAGTACTGAATGTAATTCTAATGGTGGATCAAGTGGTATAAATGTTAATCCATTAATATGATGACTTAATTTTAAACAGATCAGTGCACCTCCACTTTCTCTAACAAACGTTGCTCCATTATAAACAGAATTATAGGTAGCTTTATTTTCCATTTGTGTTGCGTAATGATGTGACCAAGATCTGAGTTCATTATGAACACTCATATCTCGTATTGTCACAACTTGAGTTCCAACAAGGTCACCTGGTATTATACATTCACGCTTTGAGAAAGATGATTCATCTTGTACAAGAACACCAAATAACTCTTTTTCTTTCATTCTTATAAATCGATAATGACTTATATCTACTGGTTCTAGTAATAATGCAAAATCGAGAGTTCCTTGTTCTAATAATTGTTTTATATCTTCATTATTTCCACTATGTAACTTTATTTTAACTAAGGGATAGATATCTTGAAATGCAGCAATCATTTTAGAAAGTTCTTTCATTGAACGTAATTCACAACAACCAATAGAGATTTCACCACT
>CAMTOK010000171.1 GCA_947074115.1 uncultured Erysipelotrichaceae bacterium
TTGAACACAGTGAATTAAGAGATTTAAAGATAGTAACATTAATGAAAAAATATGCAATACCATGCATTATTTCATTACTTGTTGGTTCGCTTTATAATATTGTTGATCAGATATTTATAGCAAATTCTAGTGATCTTGGAACTTATGGAAATGCAGCAAATACTGTTGTGTTTCCTTTAACAATTATTGCGTTATCTATAGCTGTTATGATTGGTGATGGGTGTTGTGCTTACATGAGTTTAAAACTCGGAGAAGGTGAAAGTGAAAAAGTTCATAAAGGTATAGGAACAGCACTTATATCATGTTTAATAAGCAGTGTATTCATTATGGTATTTTATCTTATTTTTAGCAATCAGTTATTAAATCTATTTGGTGGTATGATTAATGATATAACGTTTAATTATTGTCGGGTTTATTTGTTTTGGCTAGCACTAGGTATTCCGTTTTATATGTTTGGTCAAATGATTAATCCAATTATAAGAGCAGATGGTTCTCCTAAAAAAGCAATGATCTATATTTTACTAGGAGCATTAACAAATATCATATTAGATCCTTTATTTTTATTTGTCTTTAAGTGGGGGATGGCAGGAGCTGCCATAGCGACAATAATTGGACAAATAATAACAGCATTATTATCAATACGTTATCTCATGCATTTAAAAACAGGAACATTAAACGCTTCTAGCTTTAGATTTGAGAAGACAATATTTTATGATCTTTGTAGATTAGGTTTGTGTAGCTTTTTATCACAGATTTCATTAGTGATGTCAATGGCTGCAGTAAATAATATGTTGTATATATATGGTGCAAAAGATCTTATTTTTAGCCAAGCACTTTATGCGCAAATACCAATGGCCGTCGTTGGTATAGTTATGAAGTTCTTTCAAATCATTATCTCTATTGTGATAGGGTTAGCAGCTGGATGTATCCCCTTAGTAGGGTACAATCTAGGTGCAAAAGAATATAAAAGAACATTAGAAATTTTTAAAAAGTTATTAATAATGGAAATGATCATAGGGTGTATTGGTTTAATAATTGTTGAGTTTTTCCCTTCACAATTAATTATTATATTTGGTGCATCGAAAGAAAGTGTATATTATAGTGAATTTGCTTTAAAGGTTTTTAGAATTTATCTATGTCTTTTACCACTTGCTTGTATCAATAAAGCAACGTTTATCTTTCTTCAATCAATAGGAAAAGCAATGCAATCAACATTCCTTTCTATGTTTAGAGAAATTGTATTAGGTGTTGGTTCTGTAATTGTCTTATCGTATTTATTTGGACTAAATGGTATTCTTTTGAGTATGCCAATATCTGATGGGATCACTTTTATAGTGACATGTTATCTAATCTATAAGACAAGTCATCAATTAAAGGACAAAATCAAAACAACAACTTAATATTGTTGTTTTGATCGTGTAAACGTCATAGAAGAATGACTCTTACATTGTGTCATGAATTTAATGACTAAAGATGTTGATAAAACAACAACTATACCATATATAATTTGGCGGAAGTCATTATATAATAATTGTAATAAAATAATAGTCAAATCAAAAACATAAAGAGAAAAATAAATAGGAATCTTAAACTGTTTATTTAAGAACACAGAAATAACATCTAAGCCCCCAGAGGTTGCATCACTGCGAAGAATGAAACTAGCTCCAAGTCCAATGAACATCCCCCGCACAGAGCGCAGAAGAGTGGGGAAGGGGTAAGGCGTGTTAAAGGGAGTGTTTCAAATATTGCTAAAAACATAGGGAAACAGAATGTTGATATAAGTGATTTTAATGCAAATTGGTAACCTAATAAGAGATAGGCAGTGATAAATAAAATAATATTTAAGCACAGTACTGTTAAAGAGATAGGTATTTCGAATACGTTTTGAAAAATTAAACCTATTCCAGAGACACCAGCACCCATAATGTTTTGTGGCAGTATAAAGGTTGTTAAACTCCATGCTATTAGGATATTACCAATAAGTATCAAAATCATTTTAGAACAATGTGTTTTCATATAATCACCTCACAAGGAGATTAACATATTTGACTTGATAAGAATGTAACCTATGTTACAATTAGAGGTGAAAGAGGTGATTTTATGAAAATTAATGAAGATTTATTTCAATACTTTCTAAATGTAGGGCAACAAGTTACTTATCATAAAGATGATATCATTTACATGCAAGAAGATGAAACAACCAATCTCTATCTTATTACTCGTGGTCGAGTCCGTGTCTATTATATGGACGCTAATGGAAAGGAAGTGACATATGAAATATTAGATCGAGGACGTATTATAGGAGAATCCTCGTCATTTCTTAGCTCACCAAGACAAACAACTGTTACTGCACTTGAAACAGTTGAATTAATATCATGTCATATTAATGATCTATCTCCATATTTTCTAGAAGCACCTGAATTAACGATTACAATACTAAAATATATGGTAGAGAATTGTGATTATCTTTCTAAGTTGTTAAGGGAATCTTATACATATAATCGTTATGAAAAGGTTGCCTCGTTCTTGTTAGAAACTACCAAATCAATGAGTGTAGAGGACTTATTATCTGGTATATCATATACTCATGAAGAACTTGCGACTCATGTTGGGTTAAATAGGGTAACTGTTTCTAAAGTTCTTAAGGAGTTTGAAAAACGGGGAATCATTATTATGAAGTATAGAAAGATTATTATAAAAAATAAAGAGAAATTAGAAAAAGAAATAAACGTTATGTAAA
>CAMTOK010000172.1 GCA_947074115.1 uncultured Erysipelotrichaceae bacterium
GAGTTATCTTTATTTAATACAACTCTATCTATTTCTTTTTCATCTTGAAGTAATAAAATCGTTGCACTTTCACCAGGTTTACCAACCCATACTTTATCGACATCTATTGATGTTGTTTTTGTGCTTGTATTTGTAATCACAAAACCTTCATTCATAGTACCAGTAATAGATGTTTTATAATCATCTATTTCATCTTCAGTTACGCTATACGTGATTAGCTCACCTTTTGTATCATATTTATCTAGGTCACTAAACGTATATTGCCACTCATTTGATTCATCAATTTCTACTGTTTTTACTATAGCTTTATTCGCTAATAAATGAACAGTGATTTTTGATGTTTTTGGACCATCCCAAACTTTATTAACTGATACTGATGTTTTTTCAGTATTTGTGTTCGTTACAGTAAATCCTGTTTCTGGTGTTCCTGTTATCTTTGATGAATAATTCTCAATTTTAATTTCCTGAACTGTGTATTCAATTTTATCCCCATCATCATTAAATACATCAAGTTGATCAAATGTGTGTTTCCACTCATTTTTATCGTTGAGTTCTATCTCTCTTACGATGACATCATCCGCTAATAAGATGATTTTTACGTCGGCTGAAGACGGTCCAATCCATACCTTATTTACATCTATTGATGTCTTAGAAGTGTTTTTGTTCACAATAATATATCCGGCTTGAGCATCACCAGTTATATTTGAAGAATAACCTAATATATCAACTTCGTTTACTGTATATTTGATTAAATCTTCACCGTTATACTTATCTAAGTTAGTAAATGTATACGACCATTTATTTTTCTCACTAAGTATAACTGTTTCTATAATTTCATTTTCTGCGAGTAGTTGAACTGTAACTGAATCAGCTGCGGTACCAATCCATTTTTTCACTACATTAACTGAAGTTTTTTCAACATTCGTATTTGTGATAACGAATTCGTGATGACTAATCTCCTCTACCTCAGATTCATATCCATCGTTATCTTCTTCTACTATTTTATATTTGATAACGATATTTTTATCATTGAGTACAGGTAAACCATTAAATTCGTATTTCCAGTTATCTTTCGCATTTAATTTTTCTGTTTTTATTAATACATCATCTGCATAAAGCTTGATCGTGATTTCTTCTAGTTCAGGACCATCCCAAACTTTATTAACTTTAATAGAAGTTTTATCATTTAATGTATTAACGACAGTAAAATCATATTTAGAGTTTGTTTTAATAGTGGACGTATATCCTATTAAATCTTTCTCAATTACCGTATATTTAATTTCTTCTTTTAAATCATTAAACTTCGGTAGTTTTTCAAAAGTATGGTTCCAGTGATTTGTCTCAGACAAATCCACACTTTCAACAAATACATCGTCAGCGTATAAATGAATAGTCACTGAATCAGCACTTTCACCAATCCATTCTTTATTCACATAGACATTGACTTTTTCAGGATCTAAAACCTGTTTCTCATTGTAAGGCCACATATGACCTTCTGATGTTGAATATAAGTTTTTGACAACCTGACATCCCGTATAGTCCCCTTGGAAATTATAAACATCAGCATTTGGTGCCACGACATGGCCTAACCCATTTCCAGAGTTATTCGCAAATGTAAGTTCTTCTGCATAAGGAAAATTCAAAACAATTCCTGTTCCTTTTCCTTCGCCAGAAGTATCATAATCTTCTGTTTTCTTATGATCTCCAATTGAATTGTAACTGTTTGATACACGAATACCAGGTACTGAATAACTCCCTGATTTCGTAAAACTAATAACAAGATTATCATCATTGACTAAATTGTCATCAGTTATAAGAACAATATAATTAATTTGATCTACTACATCATCTTCAACAGTTACAAATTCTCCTTCTTCAACAAAAATAACATTTTGATTTTCTACTAATTTAATATCAGCTGTTGTTATTGTTCTTTTAGAAAGAGATACGAGTTCTTGCGATTGAGTATTAATCGCATTAAATGCAGCATTCCAATCAATATAGTCATCAGATATAAA
The DNA here is from genome assembly GCA_947074115.1 of uncultured Erysipelotrichaceae bacterium. Classification (GTDB taxonomy): domain Bacteria; phylum Bacillota_I; class Bacilli_A; order Erysipelotrichales; family Coprobacillaceae; genus CAMTOK01. Next base: position 2,019 of record CAMTOK010000172.1, read on the forward strand.
TAATCCCTTATTGTCATCTGAATCAATATATGGATTCCCATTGACTCCATAATGACCATACGATGTCGTAGAGATTGTGTTCTGACTGCTGATATATTGAGGTGGAAGTGTACCTATTGAAGAAATTGGTCGTGAACCTCTGTAAACATATCCACCTATATATGATGAAACACCATTGTGAATATTACTGAATGAGACTCCCTCTCCACTTTCTTTGTTAGGTGTAAAGACCCCATTACCTAACATACCTGCTTTGTAGATATCACCTTGTGCTGCTACAGGCCCAACAATATGGACCCCTGATGCGTCTCCAAAAGAGAATATATTGTATTTATTTAAAATACTCTCTAAAGAAAAATCACCATCATGTTTGTCTCCCGCATATGAATCAGGAATTTCATCTAATCCCTGAGCATTACTAACTGAATAAGATAAAACACTAGAAAGAGTTAAAAAGATAACTAAGCATAGTTTAGTTAATTTTGATATAATATTAAACGCCTCCTTATGTTATTTGCATTTGTGTCCCTAGCAAAAAGACCGCATTGTAATGCGATCTGAATAAGCATAACGAGGATACTCAGACCCTAAAAGTCTAACGTCCAACTCTTACGAGTGATTGCCCAAAAAATATAAATAGTATTCTATCCTATCCGTTAATATTTTACCATATCTTAACATTGTTTACAATCAAATGAAGACT
>CAMTOK010000173.1 GCA_947074115.1 uncultured Erysipelotrichaceae bacterium
CCAGTTGCTCTTAGTAAAGCAACATCACCAACAACGATTTGACGACTGACATTATGTTTTTGTGCGAGTGTTGTTGCTGATATAGGCTTCTCACTATTTTTTATATCATTTAATATTTTTTGTTTTCTATCCATGTTATCACCTCTTCATTTATTATAATTTAAATTCAATAAAAATAAAATGAAAAATATGGTATAATACAAACAGGTGAAATTATGAAAGATATAGCAACAAAAAAGAATACAGAATATTTATTACAGAAATATGGTATGTACGCTACAAAGAAGTTTGGACAGAACTTCCTTATAGATAAAAACATTATTACAAAGATTATTGGAACAACACCAATAAATAAAGAAACATGTGTTATTGAGATTGGGCCAGGATTAGGTGCTCTAAGTGAACAGTTATCTTATCATGCAGGTAAGGTTATTTGTTTTGAAATCGATACACGTTTAAAGGAATTATTAAAAGAGTCGTTAGGGGACTGTAAAAACTTAGAAGTTATATTTCAAGACTTTTTAACGGTTGATTTAGAGACGTTAGTTAATGATATTAAAAAAGAATACAAACATGTTTGTATTGTCGCAAATCTCCCGTATTACATAACATCAGAAATATTAGAGAAAGTCATTATATCTAATGCTTCTATTGATAGTATGCATGTCATGGTACAAAAAGAAGTTGCATTAAAACTTACGGATGGTCGATTAAAGTCACCATTAACTTATATGATTGATTGTATTGGTCATGCATCATACGCAATGAGTGTAAGTAAGAATGTTTTTATGCCAGCTCCGCATATTGAAAGTGCAATCCTTTGTATTACAAAGGAAAGAGATTATAATGAGATATTAACTGATATATTAAAAATTGCCTTTACACAAAAGAGAAAGACAATAGCCAATAACCTTAAGAAAGTATTTCAAGAAAGAACAAATGAGATCTTAGAGGAATGTCATATCAACAATAAATCAAGACCAGAAGAACTTAGTTTAGATGATTATATAAGACTCACCAAATATCTTTAATCCCATATATTATTATGGGGTGATATATTGAAAATCGGTGATTTTGTAACAAGAAAGAAATACAACAAAGATATTGTATTTGAAATTATAGATATTGAAGGGGATAAATTTATATTAAGGGGGGTTCAACTTCGTTTGATTGCAGACAGTACTGAGGATGATCTTGAGATAACTGATGCAAAACCTATTGAGGAAGAACCTTTTACAATTATAAGAGAAGCCAGTATAAGAGGAAAAGTATTACATTTAGATGGAGATAAGAAATACTTATCTATGTGTGAACAAAAGTATAAAGAATTAAATATTAGGGCAGATTGTTACTATTTTAAAGAAGAAGAAATGAGATTTAAAGTCGGAGAATTGTTAAATAAACACAAACCTCAAATCCTAGTTTTAACAGGGCACGATGCCTTGAGAAAAGAAAAAGATAGAAATTCTGTCACTGATTATCAACATTCAGTGGATTATGTAGATGCAATAAAAGCGGCAAGACAATATGAAGATGATAAAGATAAATTGATTATTATTGCAGGAGCTTGTCAATCCTATTATGAAATGTTGTTAGCGAGTGGGGCTAATTTTGCATCCAGCCCAAAGCGAATTAACATCCATGCATTAGATCCTGTTTATGTCGCAAGCTTAGTTGCCAGCGAAAGTGTTAGAAAATATTGCAATATAGAAGATATTATAGGTAAAACATCACATAAACAAGAAGGTATGGGTGGCATTGATACGAAAGGTGTCGCAAGAAAAATTTATCCAACGAGAGGTTAAGTATGAAAGTTAAAGCACATGCTAAAATAAATCTAGCATTAGATGTCATTCGTAAAAGAGAAGATGGATATCATGATCTTGAAATGATTATGGTTCCTATTACTCTCCATGACTTAATTTATATAGATGTTATAGAAAAAGGAATTGAGATTACAGCAAACACAATGCGTGTTCCTACTGATGAAAAAAACATCATGTATAAGGTTGCTGATGCACTGATGAAAAAATATAACATAAAAAAAGGTGTACGCATTCATATATATAAGCACATTCCTACACAGGCAGGACTGGCTGGAGGGAGTGCAGATGGTGCTGCTGTTTTACGGGCAATGAATTCCCTGTTTCATTTAAATCTCTCATTAGAGAAGTTAGCTGAGATAGGAAAAACAATAGGTGCTGATATACCGTTTTGTATATATGAAGAAAGTGCAGTTGTAAGAGGAATAGGAGAACAATTAGATTTCATTTCAAACAATGTTGACTGTCATATTTTATTAGTCAAACCATCAAAAGGTGTTTCAACAAAAAAAGCATTTGAATCACTTAATATAGAGAATGGAATTCATCCAAATATAGATGATATGAGAGAAGGAATCATAAAAGGAGACTATCAACGTCTTGTCGAAAATTTAGGGAATACCCTAGAGGAACCTTCGCTCAAAATAGTACCTGAAATACAGGAAATCAAAACAAGATTATTAGAATTAGGCTTTGATGGGATGTTAATGTCGGGAAGTGGATCTTGTGTGTTTGGATTGACTCAAAATGAAGAATTATTGAACAAAGGTGCTGATTCTTTTAAAAAGGACCACTATTTTGTCAGAAAGACGAATATCTTAAAAAAATAAGGAGAAATGGGTAAAATGCGCATTTTCTCTTTTTTTTTTGTCCTATATTTGTTAGAAT
>CAMTOK010000174.1 GCA_947074115.1 uncultured Erysipelotrichaceae bacterium
CGTATAAGTACTTTGGTAAAGAAATATTATCATCAAATAACGAAAACTTTAAAACAAATAAGTCAAAAATGCTTTGAGTTTATAAAGAAATATATTTTAATAGCGTATCAATTTATATGGACAAGAACTAAAAAAATATATCATACGCTTAAAGCTTTCTTAATTCAATACTATAAAAAATGCTGTTCATTTATTAATAATTATTTATCTCAAATAAAGAACAAAAGAACAAATAAAGACGAAAAAAAAGACCATGAAGGTCTATAATAATGAAGATAGATTTTGTAAGAAATTCATTTTAGAATTATCATCTAATGAGCGATAGTATTCTTCAAAGAGGACACCCAATCCTACCAAAATTGTTTCTTCTTGTGATTGGATACCATCATCTATTGTTTGTTTCAATGTCGCTGCATCAAATCCTTTTAAGTTATTTAATAACGCTGCACGCATATTCATCTTATTTCACCCTTTCTTTATATATTTAATATGGTAAAAATCGACACAATTATACAAGGAGTTCTATGAAAACTTATAAAATTTTATTAAACGATACAGTCTATGAATATGATGTGACTGAAAAAAATATAAAGTCTTTTCGTATTCGTGTTGAAGAGGGAAGAATGAAAATAAGTGTTCCTTTAGGGATGAAACAAACGGAAATTGAGAAGTATATTCATAAATTTAAAGACCGTTTATTACCTCAATTGATCCATTATGAACCTTATTATGATTTAGAAAAAGGAACATTGGATTACTTTGGTCAAAGATATTCAATCATTATAGATCAAAATAGTGGTGAACTGTTTCAAATTCAAGATCGTAGTATTATTTTAAATAAGGTGATTAATGAAAAAGAACTCTTGTGCATATTAAAAGAAAACCTCATGCAATATATAGAAGAAAGAGTACTTTATTACTTAGCTTATGAATTTGATTTGAACCTTCCAAAAATTGAAGTTAAACAATACAAAAGAAGATGGGGAAGTTGTTATTATAAAGAAAATAAGATTTCATTCCATTTGGCTCTTGTACATTTAGATAAAAGATTAATAGATTACGTTATTGTGCATGAACTCTCACATTTTATACAACCAAATCACTCACAAGAGTTTTACAGTGAAATTGAAAAGAGAATGCCGGATTATAAAGCAAGAAAATTAGAATTAAAGGAGAAGCATATATGATCACTTCACCACAAAATGAAAAAATAAAAGAACTGATGAAATTAAAACAAAAGAAATATAGGGATGAACATCATCTCTTTTTAATAGAAGGAGAACATCTCGTACAAGAAGCATTGCGTTCAGGATGTCTAGAACAAGTCATATCTATGGATGATGTTGATTGGTTTGACAATGTCTTATTGGTATCAAAACAAGTTATTGAAAAACTAGCCTCAACAAAAACACCACAAAATATAATCGGTGTTTGTCGTTATCACATTAAAAATAGTTTTGATCCTACAAAAAAACGTTATGTCTTATTAGATAATGTACAAGATCCAGGTAATTTAGGAACTATGATACGAACATGTTTAGGATTCGGTGTTGATCAAATGATATTATCTGATGATTGCGTTGATCTTTATAACGATAAGGTGATAAGATCAACACAAGGTGCATTATTTGAATTAGATGTTATTAAAATGGATTTAAAAAAAGCAATTACTGAATTGAAAAATCAAGATACATATGTTTGTGCCTTAGCCTTACATCAATCAAAACCAATAGATGATGTTTTAAAACAAGAAAAAATGGCATTTGTCTTTGGGAATGAGGGACAAGGGATTCGAGAAGAAATCATTGAGATATGTGATCAATCAGTGATTATACCGATTGAAACAGTAGAATCACTGAATGTAGCTATTGCTTGTGCTGTCACAACGTATCATTTTAAGTCGTAAAAAAAACTTGTTTTTCATTCAATATTTGTTATAATTACAAAGTAAACACGATGAAGAGGATAAGTAAATAGAAGCGCTATAGAAGAGAGGATAACAGAAGCTGAGAGTTATCTTATAGTTAATGTATTGAATTCACCTTGGAGTGCGGCTAATCCCCGCCGTCAACACAACGTTACTGTGAATTAAGAGCATGACTATTGTCATGAATTAGGATGGTACCGCGATCAAATCGTTCCTATGTGGACGATTTTTTTATTTAGGAGGAAGAGAATGGAAGATTTATTACAAATTAAAGAAGAAGCCTTAGCTAAAATTAATGACTGTACTTCATTAAAAGATCTTAATGATATTCGTGTCTTATATTTAGGTAAAAAAGGACCACTTCAAGCAGCGATGAAGTCTATGAAAGATATGGATCCTCAACAAAGAGCGACTTTCGGTCAAGTATCTAACCAAGTTAAACAAGAATTAACACTCGCTATTGATGAGAAAAAAGAAGCATTAGAAACAGCTGAAATGACTCAAAAATTAATGGCTGAAGATATTGATATTACACTTCCAAGTGTTAAATTATCTATGGGTGCTTACCATCCATTATCAGTTGTTAAGAATGAATTGGTTGATTTATTCTTAGGAATGGGTTATGAAGTTGCTGAAGGGCCAGAAGTTGAAAGTGATCATTTTAACTTTGAATTAATGAACTTACCAAAAGGACATCCTGCAAGAGATATGCAAGATACGTTCTATATTGATGAAAA
>CAMTOK010000175.1 GCA_947074115.1 uncultured Erysipelotrichaceae bacterium
ACACCACAAAGAATCGCTAAGATCAATTTCTTCATCTTCCAACCTCCTTTACAAAGTCTTCTTCTGTTAATACACTCACACCTAAATTATTGGCTTTTTCTAATTTACTTCCTGCATCTGTTCCACAAATTAAGAAATCAGTTTTCTTAGAAACACTTCCTGTCACATTCGCACCGAGTCTTTCTAAATAATCTTTCACTTCTTTCCTTGTCATTATACTTAAAGTCCCTGTTACACAAACAGTTTTGTCTTTAAACATATTGTCAGATGCAACAACAGTTTCTTTTAAATAATCCATATTAAGGCCTTCATTTTTAAGAGCTTCAATTAATGCCATTGACTGTTCATTATTTTTAAATTCAATAAGTGATTTAACAATTGTTTCTCCTACATCTTTAATAGCGATTAAAGATGTATATGATGCATTCAGTAAATCATCCATTGTTTTGAAGTTCTTTGATAATGTATCTGCCATTTTTGAACCAATGCCTTTAATACCTAAACCAAACAATAACTTTTCAAGTGAATTGTCTTTACTCTTTTCTATTGCTTGAAACAAATTATCTAATGATTTTTGTCCAAATCCTTCTATATCTTTTATTTCTTGACCATGATCTTTTAAATGATAAATATCAATAATAGAATTGATCAATCCTAAACTATAGAATTGTTCTACAATTCTTTCACCTAATCCTTCAATATTCATTGCGTCCCTTGATACAAAGTGAACAATCTTTTCAACTTTTTTTGAATCACAATGTTCATTTAAACAATAGTACGCTGCTTCATTATCTTTTCTTGTTAATGCTGTATGACAATACGGACATTCCTTAATCATTTCAAAAGGGACACTGTTCTCGTCACGTCTTTCTTTAAGTGCTCTCACAACTTCAGGTATAACGTCTCCTGCTTTTCTAATCACAACATCATCACCGACGCGAATATCTTTTGTCATAATATTATCTTCATTATGTAATGTAGCACGTTGAACAAGACTTCCTGCAACACGTACTGGTTCTAAAACAGCGTTTGGTGTTATTTGACCTGTCCTTCCAATTGTAAAGATTATATCTTTTAATTTAGTTATAACTTCCTCCGCAGGGAATTTATAAGCTATAGCCCATTTTGGGACTTTTGCGGTATAACCAACTCTTTCTTGACTTGCAATATTATTAACTTTAATAACGATGCCATCAATTTCATAAGGTAAATCATTTCTTTGAGATGTCATCTCTTCTATGTATTTCCATACATCATCGATTGATTGACAAACCTTTGTATATGGATTGGTTTTAAATCCAAGTTCCTTAATACGCATGAGAGCTTCATAATGAGTTTCACATCCCATTTCTATTGCGGTTGGGACCATATATAAGAATGCATCTAATTTTCTCTTTGCAGCAATTCGTGAATCTAATTGACGAATACTTCCTGCAGCAGCATTTCTTGGATTAGCGAACAATTGTTCTCCTTCTTTTTCTCTTTCTTCATTCAGTTGATTAAATGAAGCCTTAGGCATAAAGATTTCTCCACGGACCTCTATCGTTTGCATATCATCAATACGCAAAGGGATTGAATGAATCGTTCTTACGTTATGTGTTATATCTTCTCCTATAGTTCCATCACCACGTGTTGCACCATAGACAAGTTCACCATTTTCATAGACTAGCGAAACTGCGAGTCCATCTATTTTTAATTCCACAACATATTCTGGGTTAGGAATAACATCTGTAATTCTTGCATCAAATTGTTTTAATTCTTCTTCATTAAAACAATTTCCTAATGATAACATCATTCTTTGGTGTGTTATCTTTTGAAAACTCTCCAAAACTTGACCGCCAACACGTTGACTTGGTGAATCTTTTGTCAACCATTCTGGATGTTCATTTTCAATAGTTTGTAATTCTTGCATTAAACGATCATATTCCTGATCTGAGACAGTTGGATTGTCTAATACGTAATATTGATAATTATAGTCATTTAATAATGATTTAATTTGATTTAATCTTTCAAGAGTCATCGTCATCTCTCCATTTCATTTGCATATTATACCAAAATATCCTCTAGAATGAAACATTTACAACAAAAATAAGAAAGAACAAGTCCTTCTTATTTTAATTTGTTAATTTTGTCAAAGACTGATGTGTTGACATCAATGTTTTGATCCCATAAGGTGCACTAAACGCAATATCTACCATATTTGCATTTACTTTTGTCACAACACCTTTACCAAAAACAGCGTGTTCACAGAAGTCTCCAACATTCCATTCATCAACATGATTGTCACCAATCATATCTTTCACACTTGGTCCAAGTGGAACAAATTCTTTTACTTTAAACTGTGAAGGTTTCCCAACATGTTCAATACTCTGTTCACCTATTTCAGCAATAAACTGTGATGCCATTTTAGGTGAGTTAGTAATAAAATTAAAACCTTGGCTATCAGTCAAAAACAGTCTTACCATTGCCCTTGTAAAAGCAACATAAGCCAAGCGTCTTTCTTCTTCTAAACCTTGATCCCCACCTTCAGAAACACTTCTGAAACTTGGGAATATATCTTGTGATAATCCAACCACAAAGACATA
>CAMTOK010000176.1 GCA_947074115.1 uncultured Erysipelotrichaceae bacterium
TATAGATATTGTATGGTGGTAAAGGTAATCCATCTTCACCTTGCACTTTACTAGGTGCACCTTGCATAATTCTTTTAACACCTTCTACAATATCATCTATATAGGTAAAGTCTCTTTTACAATTACCATAGTTGAAAATTTGAATCTTTTCATTATTTTTTAATTTGTTTGTAAATCCAAAGTAAGCCATGTCAGGTCTACCAGCTGGACCATAAACAGTAAAGAACCTAAGACCAGTTGTGGGGATATTATATAATTTAGAATAAGCATGAGCCATTAACTCATTGCTTTTTTTAGTTGCTGCATAAAGAGAAACAGGATTATCAACTTGATCATCTGTACTATATGGAACTTTTTTATTTGATCCGTATACTGAAGAAGATGAAGCATAAACTAAATGTTCTACACCTGATTCATCATTATCGTAACTGTGACGAGAAGCTTCTAAAATATTATAGAAACCAATTAGGTTACTTTCTACATATGTATCTGGGTTAGTAATAGAGTAGCGAACACCTGCTTGTGCTGCAAGGTTAACAACTACTGATGGTTTATATGTACTAAATGTTTCGTCTATTAAATCTCTATCTGCAATAGAACCTTGTATAAATGTCCATTGAGAATCTGTATGTTTTGTCAATTCTTTTTTAATTTCTTCTAAACGCCATTCCTTGATACTTACATCATAGTAATCATTCATATTATCGATTCCGATAATATGAATTGATGATTGTGTTCTTAATAATTCTAATACTAAGTTGGCACCGATAAAACCAGCCGCTCCTGTAATTAATACTGTTTTATTTGTTAAATCAATTTTATTCATATTGTATTAATCCCTTCTAAATAAGTCTCTTGTATAGATTTTATCTTCAACATCATCTAAACAAGGATCATAACGATTTGCTATTATAGCTTGAGAAACTGTTTTAAATTCTTCTAAGTCATTAATAATTTTACTTCCAAAGAACGTTGCATTATTTTCTAATGATGGTTCATAGATGACAACTGTAGCTCCTTTTGCTTTTAAACGTTTCATAACGCCTTGTATACTACTTTGTCTAAAGTTATCTGAGTTACTTTTCATCGTTAACCTATAAACTCCAATAACAACTTCATGCTCTTTATTAGCGTCCCATGTACTGTTAGCTTCATAAGCACCAGCTATTTCTAATACTCTATCTGCTATAAAGTCTTTTCTAGTACGGTTACTTTCAACGATAGCCGACATCATATTTTGTGGAACTTCATTGTAGTTCGCTAATAATTGTTTCGTATCTTTAGGTAAACAATATCCTCCATAACCAAAGCTTGGATTGTTATAATGAGAACCAATTCTAGGATCTAAACAAACACCTTCAATAATAGCTTTCGTATCAAGTTCTTTCATTTCTGCATAAGTATCTAACTCATTAAAGTATGATACACGTAATGCTAAGTATGTATTCGCAAATAACTTAACAGCTTCAGCTTCTGTACAACCCATAAATAAAGTATCAATATTTTGTTTGATTGCTCCTTGTTGTAATAGAGTTGCAAATTCCCTAGATGCTTTTACTAATACTTCATCGTTTTCATCAGTAGAGACGATAATACGACTTGGATATAAATTATCATATAGAGCCATTGATTCTCTTAAGAACTCAGGGCTAAATAAGATATTATTTGTTTTGTATTTGTTACGCACACTTTCAGTGTACCCAACAGGTATAGTTGATTTAATAATCATGATAGCGTTAGGATTAACCTCTAGCACTAATTCAATAACCTTCTCTACTGCAGAAGTATCAAAGTAGTTTTTTGCACTATCATAATTTGTTGGTGCAGCAATAACAATAAAATCAGCATCCTTATATGCACTTTCACCATCTAATGTAGCTGTTAAATCAAGTTCTTTTTCTTCTAAGTATTTTTCAATATAATCATCTTGAATTGGTGATTGTCTATTATTGATCATATCTACTTTTTCTTTAATGATATCAACTGCAGTCACATGATTGTTTTGTGCAAGTAATACTGCTATTGATAGCCCCACATATCCAGTACCTGCTACAGCGATATTCTTATGTAATAATGGTTTGTTGTTATTCTCTTGATCTTTAATAAATAACTGAATTAAATCAAACTCCAATACTTCACTTAGTTTTTCTAATTGTGGTATTGAAGGTATGTAGTCTTCAGATTCTAAACGACTCAACATTGCTCTATTGATTCCTGTAGAATCAGATAACTCAGCTTGAGTCAGTTTCTTTTCTTTTCTTTTCTCTATAACGAGATTAGCTAATAATTTTGTTGATAATTTCATAGTTTTAAATCCCCCTCTGTTATCTTTATTATGATAACATGTTATGACATTTATAACAACAAATAACTCGATTATATAACAATATATAACAATATAATAATACGATGAATATGTTATGTTATTTTAAATAACAAATCTACTTAAAATTAAATAAAAATTGGATAATTTATCCATATATGATAGAATTGTCATATTGGGGAGGGGAATACAATGAAGAAACTATTAAAC
>CAMTOK010000177.1 GCA_947074115.1 uncultured Erysipelotrichaceae bacterium
TTTGACGAAGTGGTTTATACGCTACTTTCTCTGTGACAACACCAAGTAAAGCACACCCTAAAATAGAGATGATGACACTCACATAGATCGGTAATCCCATAAGAACGCTCGACATATATGCCAAGTACGCTCCAACCATGATAATTTCGCCATGTGCAAAGTTGATCATCTTTGCTATACCATAAACCATTGTATAACCAACAGCAACAAGAGCATACATTCCGCCTGTACTTAAACCATTGATGATTTGTGATAAAAATTCCATAAATCAATCTCCTATCCTAAAAAAATAAAGGAGAAAAATCTCCTTTATTTTTCTTCATTAATCTAAATAAGAATAAGCTCCCTCAGCAATGATTTTAACAACTAAATCTTTAGTAGGATTATGTTGTTCATTGTAATTAAACTTACCTGTAATACCTTCATAGTTTGTTGCTTCAATTGCTTTACAGATTGCTTCAGCATCACCTGTACCAGCAGTTTCAACAGCGTTGATTAAGATCATAGTCGCATCATAAGCCATTGTTCCGAACATATTAGTTGATCCTCCGAATTTTTCTTCGTAAGCAGCAACATAGTTCACAACACCTTCAGCTCTATCATCGAATAAGTTTGTGAAATAAGATCCGTTGAAGATTGATTTATCAACACCACTTACTTCTAAAACTCCATCCCAACCATCAGTTCCTAAGAATGTTCCTGTGAAACCTGCATCTCTGAATTGTTTTACAACAGTTGCAATCATTTCATAGTAATCAGGAATATAAACAGCATCAGCACCTGAAGAGATTACTTTTTGAATATATGTTTTGAAATCTTTTTGTGCTTCTGGATAACTTTGTTCTGAAACGATAGTTACACCATCTGCAGCAGCTTGAGTTTTGAATGCATCAACACATCCAATACTGTAATCACTATCAGAGTTTGTTAAGATAGCAATTTTTTCAGCTTCGATTGTTCCATCTCCAACTTTAGAAGCGATAAATTTACCACCCATTGAATCATTAGAACATGTTCTAAAGAAGTTTGCTTTAACTGTCCCTGCAGCTAAATCAATCATAGTTACAGCATCACCAGATGCACTTGAAGTGATAATTGGTGTTCCATCAGCTAAAGAAGCGCTCCCTACAGCTAAACTTTCACCAGTTAAAACAGGACCAACGATCCCGACAACACCTTCACCAACTAATTTGTTGTAAGCATTAACCGCTTGTGTTGCATCTCCAGTTGAATCTTCTTTTAAGAATTCAACAGCGTATTTAGCATCAGCAGATGCATTGTAATCAGCAATTGCTAATTCGATAGAATTTGCTACTGGAATCCCATAACTTGAAGTTGCTCCAGTAAGTGGTCCTATGAAACCAATTTTAATTGTTTCTTTATCTCCAGCGTCTCCACCAGTGTTACCACCACAGGCAACTAACATTGATGCAACAGCAAGAGTAGAAAGTAACTTTTTAATTTTCATATTCTTCTCCCCTTTTTATAATATACACTTTATTATACAAGAGTTATTTTTCAAGTCAATAATTATTTATATTAATTTTGCCTATATGCTAAATAAATATTTATTTTTTCGATATTATCAAAATTCTATTTTATTTTTCCGTTTAATTGACATATAAAAGAAAAAAAGTACAAATATTGTACTTTTATTCCACACTTTTTAATGATTCAACCATATCTACCTTATTTAAGACACGTCTCATGACGTAATTAATGAGGAAAGTGAAGCCCATTGTGATTGCAATAGCAATGACATAACTCGAAAATGCAATTTCTCTAACGAACATTGTCAAATCAAGTTCAACCGTCCTAACAATGAACATATGGAGTAAATATCCAAAGAATGTACCAACCAATCCACCTATGATGGACAAGAGAATATTTTCTCTAAAGATATAGTTATAAACTTCTTTCTTTCTAAATCCAAGAACCTTAATTGTTGCAATTTCACTTTTACGCTCTTGAATATTTATATTCGTTAAATTATACAATACGATAAAATTAAGTGCACCTGCACATAAGATTAAGATTATAACAACAATATCAATACTTTGCATTTGTTCTAAGAACGCATCTGATTCAGCACCAATATAGCTAATGTTACCATAATTTTTTTCACGCATATATGTTTCTAAACTTACTTTAGAAGAATCATCAACAGATGACATATTCATCATAGCACCGTTAATCGTTGTTTTTTCACCAAAAAGATTTTCGTATAGTGTTTGTGACATATAGATCGTATTCATAAAGTAGTTTTCCATGACATGACTAACCTTCACACCATATCGCGTTCCATTATATACAACATCTATTTGATCCCCTTCGCCAACACCAAGCAATTCTGATGTTTTAGCTGTGAGGACAACGCCTTCATCTTGTAGATAAAGTTCCTTCCCTGTATAGAAGTCATAGAAATTAATAAAGTTCTTCATATTTTCTGCTGATTGGTAAACAACCATAGAACCATATAAACTTTCTTTATCTTTTTCTAATTGAACGCTTTGAGTATTGAGAT